>CAZZVZ010000442.1:0-3096 GCA_964657655.1 Gammaproteobacteria bacterium
CCTCGACGTTGGCCATCAGGCGTTTTGACGGAATCAGGGTCGGGTGAACGCGCAATTCGATACCTGCTGAAGTGCGCCTTGCGATGCCAAGCAGCTTGATGCGGTAGCCGAGCTCTTCGGCAGCGCGCATGTCCTGCAGCGCCAGGCCTGCAATTCCTTCCACGTGACAGGCCTCGAACTGGACCGGGATGCCAAAGGCGATGGCCGCCAGAATGCTGAGCTTGTGCGCCGCGTCAGTGCCATTGATGTCAAAGCTCGGATCGGCTTCGGCGTACCCGAGGCGCTGCGCCTCAGCCAGCGCCTGCTCGAAGGTCTGGCCATCGCTGCGCATCGCCGACAAGATGAAATTGCTGGTGCCATTGATGATGCCAGCCAGCCACTCGAGCCGATTGGCGGTCAGCCCTTCACGCAGCGCCTTGATGATCGGAATGCCGCCGCCGACGGCTGCCTCGAACGCCACCATCACGCCGCGCGCACGCGCCGCCGCAAAGATCTCGTTGCCGTGGCGCGCCAGCAGGGCCTTGTTGGCGGTCACCACATGCTTGCCGGCCTCGATTGCCGCCAGCACCAGTTCACGCGCCAGCGTATCGCCGCCGATCAGTTCGATCACGATCTCGATATCGGGGTCGCAGACCACCGCGCGCAGGTCGCTAAAGACGCGTACCGAATCACCGAACACGGCGCGTGCACGCGCGGCGTTTCGGGCGCCGACCAGTGTGATCTCGATGCCACGCCCCGCGCGGCGGGTGATCTCTTCCTGATTGCGGGTCAAGACCCGAAACGTGCCGCCGGCCACTGTGCCTGCACCCAGCACGGCGACCTTGATCGAATCCATCATCGTTTGTTACCGCCGTGTTGTTGCACCTCAGGCCACACGCACGTGCGGCGCGTCGCGTCTTAGCATGTCGCGAATACCCCGCACCGCCTGACGGATGCGCTGCTGATTCTCGATCAGGGCAAAGCGCACGTGTTGATCGCCATAGTCGCCAAAGCCGATGCCAGGCGACACCGCAACGCGCGCTTCGCTGAGAATTTTCTTGGCGAATTCGAGCGAGCCCATGGCCTGGTAGGCCTCGGGAATCTTGGCCCAGATATACATCGATGCCTTGGGCGACTCGACCATCCATCCGGCATCATGCAAACCGGCCACCAGCACATCGCGGCGGCGCTGATATTCGGCAGTGATATCGGCCACGCACCGCTGCGGGCCCTCGAGGGCCGCGATGGCAGCCACCTGCAGCGGTGTGAAGGTGCCGTAGTCGTGATAGCTCTTCATGCGTGCAAGCGCTGCCACCAGTTCACGATTTCCAACCATGAACCCGATGCGCCAGCCGGCCATGTTGTAGCTCTTGGACATGGTGAAGAATTCCACCGCCACATCGCGTGCGCCCGGCACTTCCATGATGCTCGGCGCCCGGTAACCGTCAAACGTGATGTCGGCGTAGGCCAGGTCGTGCACCACCAGGATGTCATGCTGCCGGGCGAGCGCCACGATGCGCTCGAAGAAGGCCAGGTCGACACACTGCGCGGTCGGATTGGACGGAAAGCCGAGCACCATCATCTTGGGCTTGGGGATCGACTCGCGGATGGCGCGTTCGAGTTCGGCGAAGAAATCGACGCCGGGCGTCATGCGTACCGAGCGGATGTCGGCGCCGGCGATGACCGCACCATAGATATGAATCGGATAGCTCGGATTGGGCACCAGCACGGTGTCGCCGCGGTCGAGGGTGGCGAGCATCAGGTGCGCCAGGCCTTCCTTTGATCCAATCGTCACGATGGCTTCGGAGTCGGGATCAAATTCGACGCCGTAGCGGCGCTGATACCACTGGCAGATGGCGCGCCGCAGGCGCGGGATGCCCTTTGACACTGAATAACCGTGGGTATCCGGACGGCCGACCGCCTCGACCAGCTTGTCGACGATGTGGCGCGGGGTGGGGCCGTCGGGATTGCCCATGCTCATGTCGATGATGTCCTCACCGCGACGGCGCGCCGCCATCTTCAGTTCCGCCGTGATGTTAAAGACGTAGGGCGGCAGGCGCTTGATGCGGGAAAACTCTCTCATGATGACCTTCTTGCGACGCGAAAATGCGCTCCATTGAAAAAGTTATAATCTAACATTTCGCCACGTCGGCGACGCGCCTAGAGTCCCTGGCTACTGGCTTTTGCGGCGCACATCACGCGAAACGCTCGCCGATTCGTGAAACTTCACTCAGATCCCCGACCTTTCTACAACACCTTCACCGCTTATGGCGAGGGTTTCGTCGAAGTCAACGAACAGCGCTTCACCAGCAGCATCCTGGTGCTGCCTGAAGGAGCCGTGCTGCCCTGGCTGCCACGCAAGCTGGAAGATATCGGCCCCGACAGCTTTGGCGAAATCGTCGCGCTCAAGCCCGAGATTTTGCTGTTCGGCAGCGGCGCCAGGCTGCGATTCCTGCATCCGCGCATCACGCGCGCCGTGACCCAGGCTGGCATCGGCGTCGAGGCGATGGACATGTTCGCGGCGTGCCGCACCTACAACATCTTGATGAGCGAAGAACGCAAAGTGGCCTGCGCGCTGTTGATCGAAACCGCGGAAGCAGGCGCGTGAATGCGCGCAGCGGCTGGCGCGGCAAACCGCTGACGCTGCTTGGCCTGGCCCTGGCTATTTTCTGGCTTGTGGCACTCGCACCCCGCCACCTGGCCAAGACCGACGAAGGACGCTACGCCGAGATCTCACGCGAAATGGTGCAAAGTGGTGACTGGATCACGCCACGCTTGGATGGCATCAAGTATTTCGAGAAGCCGGCCCTGCAGTACTGGGCCACGGCGCTTGCCGACGAGGTTCTGGGAGTCACTGAATTCAGTGCGCGGCTGTGGACCGGCCTGACCGGGCTCATCGGCCTGGCCGCGCTTGGTCTGGCGGCGCGGCGCGTGTACGGGCGCGCCACGGCGATCTCGGCGGTGGCAGTCCTTGCAAGTTCGGTGCTGTACCTGGTGATGGGCCATATCGACACGCTCGACATGGGCCTGACCGGCTTCATGACGGTGACGCTTGCCGGCCTGCTGGCAAGCCAGTTTTCCGGCCGAGCCAGCGATGCGCGACTGGTGTATGCCGCC
>CAZZVZ010000443.1:0-3084 GCA_964657655.1 Gammaproteobacteria bacterium
CGCATGATGCAGCGTCTTGCCATCGAGCAGCATGGGCGGCACCACCGGGATTTCCTGCTCGGCGAGCTCGAGCAGAAAGGCGTGTTCCTCGAGGATCTGGGCCTCGCTCCAGCGCGCCGGCCGGTAGATCTTGACGATCACCGGCGGCTCTGCGTCGATGCCGACCTGGTAGACGCGGTTCTCGTAGCTGTTGAGCGCCACCAAAGAGCCATCGCCGTACAGGCCCAACGCGTCGAGCGCATCGAGAATCAGTTCGTAGCTCAGGGTGCCAAAGGGTGCTTCGGCACTCTGGCGCAGACTGGTTTCAGGCTGCTGGTCGTCAGGATCCGCTTGCATGGGCGGCTAGCGCGGCCCGAAACGCCGCGTCGGACTCGGTGCGCGCGGCACCGCCGGGTGAGCGGCCTTGCGCGACTCGCCACCGCCGGCTGGCTTGGCCTTGGCCGGAGCCGCCTGCTTTTGTCCGGTGGCACGGCCGCTGCGCTCGGGAGCAGCGTGGCGGCTGTTGCCGCCGTTGCCGGCCTGCGGACGTCCGCGCCCGCCACCGCCAGTGCGCGGCTTTTGCAGAGGCTCGGCCTTGATGCGCGGATCGGGTTCGAAGCCTTCGATCTGGACGCTCTTGATCTCGCGCTTGATGAGGCGCTCGATATCGTGCAGCAGGCCCTTTTCGTCGATGCACACCAGCGACACGGCGTTGCCGCTCGCGCCGGCCCGGCCGGTCCGGCCGATGCGGTGCACGTAGTCTTCCGCCACCTGCGGCAGCTCGAAATTCACCACCACCGGCAGTTCGTTGATGTCGATGCCGCGCGCGGCGATGTCGGTGGCGACCAGCACGCGCAGCGAGCCTGACTTGAATTCACTCAGGGCGCGGGTGCGTGCGCCCTGGCTCTTGTTGCCGTGGATCGCAAGCGAACTGATACCGGCCTTGTCGAGTTGCTCGGCCAGACGGTTGGCGCCGTGCTTGGTGCGCGTGAAGACCAGCACCTGGAACCAGTTGTGCTGCTCGATCAGCTGCTGCAGCAGCTCGCGCTTTCGCTCGCGATCGACCGGGTGCGCCACCTGCTCGATGACTTCGACCGTGGAATTGCGCCGCGTCGCCTCGACCGACTGGGGATTGCTCAGGAACTTGGCAGCCAGCGCCTTGATTTCGTCGCTGAAGGTGGCCGAGAACAGCAGGCTCTGGCGTTTCTTGGGCAACAGCGCCAGTACACGCGTGATGTCGTGGATAAAGCCCATGTCGAGCATGCGGTCGGCTTCGTCGAGGACCACGGTCTGGATGCCGGACAGGTCGATGGCCTTTTGCTGGGCCAGATCAAGCAGGCGGCCAGGGGTTGCCACCACGACATCGACACCACGGCGCAGCTGCGCGATCTGCGGATTGATGCCAACCCCGCCAAACACTGCAGTACTCACGATCTTCAGATGTTTGCCGTAAACACGGAAGCTGGCGTCGATTTGCGCCGCCAGTTCGCGCGTCGGGGCCAGCACCAGGGCGCGCGGCGCGCGGCTTGGTGCCGGGGAAGATTTGAGACGTTCGAGAATCGGCAGTGCGAACCCTGCGGTCTTGCCGGTGCCGGTCTGGGCGCCCGCGAAAAGATCGACGCCTTTGAGAACCAGCGGGATGGCCTGCAGCTGAATCGGGGTTGGGGTTTCATAGCCGGCCTCGCGGACGGCACGGACTAATTCCTCGGATAGACCGAGTTCTGAGAAAGACATGGGGATATGAGCCAAGTAGGAAAGAAGCGAGGGCGTCGTCCATGCGATGCCCAGCGGGTGGCCGGAACGCAGTTGGAGGCCTGCGCCCATCGAGCGCCCTGGAACATCTGGCGCGCGCATGGTGACCAAAGACCTCATTCTACCGCGCTTCGGTCGCCGCAGTCGGGTTTCTCCCTACAGCGCGGCGAGCTTGACCTCCACCGTCTGATCGCCTGTCGCCAGCCAGATGGTGTCGTCCTGCAGCGTGGCCGTGAGCTGGATATTGCGCTCGGCGAGGCGTTCGAACGCGGCCTGGTCGGCGACGCTCACCTGCTGGACTTGCAAGCGGTCCATCGCCGCACGATTGGGAAACTGCTCCTCGAGCGCCTTCAGCCAGCGCGTCGGGCTGCCACCGAACACCAGCACGCACACCCGCTCGGACTTGCTCAGCGCCTTGGCAATCCATTTGGGCTCCGGCATGCCGACTTCGACCCAAAGCGTGATGTCGCCAGTCAGGTCGTCGATCAGCAGATCAGGCTCCTCGGCGTTGGACAGGCCAGCGCCAAAGCGCAGCCGCTCATCGGCGAACAGGCAAAAGGCCACCACCCGAATCATCAGGCGCTCACTGGTCTCCGAAGGATGACGCGCGATGGTCAACGGGTATTGGGCATAATGCCCGCGGTTCAAATCCGACAGGCCCAGCTGCATGCGATAGACGGTCGACTTCAGCGCCATTTGTCACATCGTTTCATTGGTTACTTAGTTCCTTAGGCCAGGAAATTGAGCTGCACTACAATTTCAGGTTCCGATTGTCGAGAGACGGCCTTGGCTGCCGTTTTGCGGGGAGTAGAAGATGTTCAGTCAGTATCGCGGTAGAAATCTCGCTTTTGCATGCGCGCTGTCGCTGTTTTTGAGTGGTGCTGCGCTGGCTGCAGACCCGGGGCTCGACAATTCACGCATCCTGCTTGGCCAGTCTGCGCCTTTTACAGGTCCTGCAGCGCAACTTGGCGTGCAGTACAACCTCGGCGCGGAAGTGTACTTCGATCAGGTCAATGCGGCCGGTGGCGTGCACGGACGCAAGATCAAGCTCGAGACCGCGGACGACCGCTATGAAGCCGATGCGGCCGCGGCCAACACCGCCAAGCTGCTCGACGAGGATAAGGTCTTTGCCCTGTTTGGCTATGTCGGCACGCCGACCTCGGTCGCCGCCATGCCGCTGGTGCTGAAAGAACGGGTGCCGTTTTTCGCACCGTTTACAGGCGCCGAAGTGCTGCGCAATCCGGCCACGCCCGTGAATCATTATGTCTTCAACGTGCGCGCCAGCTATTTTGATGAAACCGAGCATCTGGTCGATTCGCTCACGAACTGTCAGACGGCCGCCGGCGTGCTGAC
>CAZZVZ010000444.1:0-3074 GCA_964657655.1 Gammaproteobacteria bacterium
CAGCCATGGCTGCAGTCTGGAACAACCTCGGTGTGGCTTTGATGTATGCCGCCCAGTTCCGCGATGCCACGCTTTGCTTTCAGAGGGTCAGCAGCGTCTCGCAAGGGATCGAGTTTCCCTACAAGAGCTTTCTGCTGCAAAGCGCGCTGACCAATATCGCCAACTGCTTCTTGCACCTGGAAGAGTTCGACGCGGGCATCGAGGCGGCCCAGCGCGCGGTCGACGTGTTGCTCGATCCGTTGCCGCACGAGGTACACACCCGCGTGGTGCTCGAGTACGCCTACACACGTTTGCTGCTGGCGCGCGGCAACATTCCGCGCGCGCGCGAGCGTTCCATGCTTGCCAAGGGCTTTGCTGCGCGCACAACCCAGCCACGCGCCCAGGTCGCAGCAGAAAACGCCGAAGGCCTGGTTGAGGCCTTCACCGGACATTTCGATATCGGCGTGTCGCGCCTCGCTTATTCGCTGGAGCGCGCCAAGACGCTCAAGTCGGCCTACCGAGACACCCTGATCGCACTGGTGATGGCGCACGAGCGCGCCAACCGACCCAACGAGGCAATTGAGTACCAGCGTGAACTGATGCGCCACACCAGTGCTGCCATCGAGGTCAACGCGCTGTTCCACAACAAGCTGCATCTTGACCGGCTCAAGGAGAACAGCGACCCGACCGGGCCGATCAGTCTGGTGCAGTCGCTTCACATGGAAGTTCTCAAGCGCAAAACGGTTGAGAAAACCATGCTGCAGGAACGCCTCGAGATGCTCGAGAGGCTGGCCGTGACGGCAGAGCTGCGTGACGACTCGACCGGCGAACACTCTTATCGTGTCGGTCGGCTGGCGTCTTTGCTCGGCAGGGAACTCGGACTTGATCTGGCGACCTGCCAGATGCTTGATCTGGCGGGCCGGCTGCACGATATCGGCAAGATCGGCGTACCGGATCACATCCTGCTCAAACCCGGCAAGTTGACCGATGATGAACGGCTGCTGATGGAAACGCATACGTTCGTAGGTGCCGAGCTCCTCTCAAAGAGCGAGATGCCGGAACTGAAAATGGCCGAGGTGATCGCCCGTCACCATCACCAGAAGTGGGACGGCACCGGTTACCCGCGTGCTGAGGCACTGAGCGGCGAGGAAATTCCGCTGGCGGCCAGGATCACGGCTCTGGCTGATGTTTATGACGCGCTGACCCACGTGCGTCCCTACAAGCTTGCATGGCCGGCCGAAATCGCGATGGCCGAGATTGCATGCCTGCGCGGCACCCATTTCGACCCGCACCTGTGTGACGTTTTCCTGGTGCTGATGCGCCGTCTTCTGGCGGAGTATGAAAACCTCGACGGCTACCTGGCGCAGGCCTCGCAGGATTCTCCCTATCTGCGCTCGCGCGAGAAGATC
The DNA here is from genome assembly GCA_964657655.1 of Gammaproteobacteria bacterium. Taxonomy (GTDB): domain Bacteria; phylum Pseudomonadota; class Gammaproteobacteria; order Burkholderiales; family Burkholderiaceae_D; genus CAJCIC01. The sequence continues at coordinate 1,389 of CAZZVZ010000444.1, forward strand.
TCTACTGCGCTCAATCGCAAAGCGTCGTACGCTGACCCCGACGCGCCGATTACCGCCTGACATCGGCGCGCCGCGCCAAAAAGCGCGGGCATCGACTGCCAAGGCGCATGGGCGCCAGCCCGTGGTCCGGTTCAGGTAAGGAAATCAATGGCCAAATGCAACCATCGCCACGCACGCGCGCTGCTCTGTGCGCTGCTGGCATTGACCGCCGCCTGCGCGGTGCCGCAGGCGCGTGCTCAGGCACTGCCCTTTCCCACCGGATCGAGCGCTGCAGCGAGCTCTGCAGATACCGGCGCCTCGCCTGATTCGAGCAGCAGCAAAGGCGCACGCGCAACACATCCGGACAAGGCTGCCGCAGCGCCAGACAGTGCCTCCGATGCCAGCGCCTCCAAGGGATATGTGCACGACGAAAGTCCGGGCACCGCGCCGCTGCACGTCGAGCCGGACACCAGCCAGGAAATCGGCAAGCCTTTCGCCCGTGTCTTCCGGGTCGCAGGCGACGTCGCCGCCAGCGCGCCCGACAGCAGCGAGGTGCGCCATCTGAAACCAGGTGACCCTGTCCGTGTGGGTGACCACCTGCTGTCCTCCGATGGAGGCGAAATGCTGTTGCAGGCAAGCGATGCCAGCATGATTGCATTGCGCCCCGCATCGGAGCTATGGATCGAAAGCTATGCAGCCGAAGGAAAGCCCGCAGATCACATGGTGCTGCGCCTGGTGGACGGTGGTGCCCGCATGGTTGGCGGCTGGATTCCGCATGTCAATCCGGCCGGAGCGCAGGTCGAGACGCCAAGCGGCACGATCGGCGCAGGCGACAGCGACCACGAGACCTTCGTGGTCAGCACGCAGCTGGCGGCCAGTATCCGCGAGCGGCCTGGGACCTACGACAAGATCAACCGCGGCAGCACGGTGATGCGGGCTGCCAACCAGGATCTTGAAATCGAACTCGGGCATGTCGGATTCGTCGGAACGGCGCCACCGTCCACCACGCGCAATCACACGGTGCTGCTGCCCGCGTCACTCGATAAATTGCCGGCCTTCTACGTGCGCGGCTCATTCGACTCAGAAATGGACAGCTATGTGAAGACCCTGGATCAAACCAGCGACGCCATGCTGCAACGCCAGCTTGGCAATGTCACCCTGTCTGCTGCGGTGTGTGATCCGGCCCGGGCGGGCAAGGCCTGGCTGCAAAAGCTCGACGGCGCAATCGCTCGCCGCGATGCTGCTCATGTTCAGGCACTGTTTGCTGAAGACGGCAAGTTTGCGATCCGCGCGCGCGGCGCATCCGGGAGCGTGTCTTTAGCCAACCTCGACAGACAGGCTTTTGCTGCAGAAATGGTCAGCATTCCCGCAGTCAGCAATGCTTCCCAGCAGCGCGTCAGCAGCACCTCTTCGGCCGTCGCCGATGTGCACCATGGTGGCTGCGCGGAGGTCATGGTGCAATCGATCGTGGCGCGGCGTGGCACGCAAGAGGGCAAGCCGTACCCCGCGCAGTCGCTTGAGACCTATCACCTCGATCTGGTCGATGACAGCTGGCTTGCCGTCAGCGCGCTTAGCGTGCCGCAATAGTGTGGCGCGAGCCGGGCCTCTGCGGCGCGGCGAGATCGGCCGCCAGGCGGAGCCTGCGGATCGCTACTTCATGGTGTTGCGCCGGGTCGGCCACCAGGCGACCATTTCATCGACCTTGAT
>CAZZVZ010000445.1:0-3046 GCA_964657655.1 Gammaproteobacteria bacterium
CGGCCAGGCCGACTGGACCTTCGACGACATCCCGGCAGATCGACTCAATGAACTCGGGACCAAGTACGCGAGCCAGGTGCATGTCTCGCCACTGACCGCGTTCTTCTACGTGGCGATGAACAGCCATCTCGCGCCGTTTGACAATCTCAAGGTGCGCCAGGCCGTCAACCTCGCGATCGACCGCAATGCGACGGTCAAGCTGCATGGCGGCGCCAATCTGGCGACGCCGACCTGCCAGATCCTGACGCCGGGCCTGGCTGGCTATCAGCCTTACTGCCCGTGGAGTAAGTCGCCCGGCGCACGCTGGTCGGCGCCTGATCTGGAACGCGCACGCCAGCTCGTCAAGGAATCAGGAACTGCGGGGCAGAAAATCGTGTTCATCGCCCAGGACACTGCGACCGGCCGCGCCAATGGCACCTACATGCAGTCGGTGCTGACTGATCTGGGCTATGACGTGTCGCTCAAGGTGATCGCCGAAGGCATCGAATTCACCTACATCCAAAATACCAACAACAAGGTCCAGATTTCAGGCACCGAGTGGTATCAGGACTACCCCTCGCCGTCGGATTTCCTCGGCATCTTGTTCTCGTGCAGCGCCTTTCATCCAGGCAGCGACGCATCCATCAATATCGCAGGTGTGTGCGATCCCGAACTCGACAAGATCATGACGCAGGCTCTTGACCTGACGCTGTCAGATCCCAAGGCGTCGGCCAAGCTCTGGGCTGATGCTGACAAGAAAGTGGTCGATGCAGCCTACGTGGCACCGCTCTACAATCCAAAGCACGTCGATTTCATTTCCAAACGCGTGAAGAATTTCGTCTTCAGCGCCGAGACTTATTTCATCCCGGCTGTTGCGTGGGTGCAGTGAGTGGTCTGGTCGCCGGGTTCGCCTCGGCCATACCGTGACCGCTGATCTTGGGCAGGGTGTGACTGCAGCAGCGTCTGTCGCGCGCGGCGAAGGGCCGTGGCGCGTGGCCTTCGAGAAGCTGGCTGCCGATCGTGCCGCGATGACAGGTCTCGTGCTCTTCATCCTGATCGCGCTGCTCGCGCTGGCCGCACCCTGGTATGCCAGTTCGATTGCCAGGACAGACCCGTTTCGTGCCAACGTGACCGGCGAGATTGTGATCGACGGCGAGACCCGCTCCGTTATTGAAGGATCGACCGAGGGGCTCGGCCTTGGCCAGACGCCGATCGGGCCGACCTGGCGGTCGCAATATCTGCTGGGTGCCGATGGCCAGGGCCGCGATGTCGCGGCGCGGCTTCTCTATGGTGGCCGCTCGTCCTTGATCGTATCAATCGGGGCGACCATCTTCTGCATCGCCGCCGGTGCTCTGCTTGGCATCATCGCTGGCTTCTTTGGCGGTCTGGTCGATGCGGTGCTGTCTCGCATGTTCGAAATCCTGTGGGCCTTCCCGGTCTACCTGCTGGCAATTTCGCTCTCGATCGTGATGATTGGTCAGGGAATTTCGCTCGGGCCGATCACGATACAGGCCAACGACCTGATGCTGCCGATCCTGATTATCGGGCTGGTCTACATGCCCTATATCGCACGACCGGTGCGCGGCCACGTCAAGCGATTGCGTCGCGCCGACTTCATTTTGGCGTCGATCGGTCTGGGTGTTCCAACTTGGCGCATTCTGCTGCGCGACGTGCTGCCCAACGTGGCCCCCATGCTGATCGTGCTGGTACCGCTCACGATTGCGCTCAACATGCTGACCGAGTCGGCCCTGTCGTTCCTATCGATCGGTGTCCAGGCGCCCAACGCCAGCTGGGGCACCATCATCCTCGATGGCGAGGGGCTGCTCTACACCCGCCCGATGGTGGCACTCGCGCCCGGCATCGCGATCGTGCTGACGGTGCTGGCGCTCAACATGCTGGGCGACGGCATGCGCGACGCGCTTGATCCGCGCTCCTCCATCCGGATCGGAGCCGGCTGATGTTCTTCGCGGTGACAAGGCGCTTGGGACAGATGCTGTTCGTCATGACCGGCATCAGCATTCTCGCGTTTGCTATCTTCTTCGCCACGCCAGGCGCCGACCCTTCGGCGCGCATCGCCGGACGTAACGCCACACCCGAGACCCTCGCTGCGGTGCGCCGCGACTTTGGTCTGGATCGCCCGCTGCCGGTGCAATACCTGCTGCTGATGCGGCGCATGTTCATCACCGGCGATCTGACCTCGTTTGTGAACCGCGGTGAGAAGGTGGTGCCTGAAGTGGTGGCTGCATCGCCCGTCACCTTGTCACTGGTGGCTGGTGCCGCTGTGGTCTGGATGCTGGGTGGCATGGCAATTGGCCTCATCGCTGCGGCGACACGCGGTCGCTGGCCGGATCGAACCTTGATGGTGATCGGCCTGATCGGAATCTCGATGCCGGTGTTCTGGCTCGGCAGCGTCGTCAATCTGCTGACGCAAAGCCGCTGGCATGACACGGCCATGTTCTCCTGGGTGCCTCCACTTGGCTATACCGCGCTCAGCGAAGATCCCTGGCTGTGGTTCAAGTCGCTGCTTTTGCCCTGGATCACGCTTGCCGTGCTGTATGCCGGAATCTACGGTCGCGTGCTGCGCGCCGCTCTGATCGAAGCTCAGCAGGAAGACTACATCCGTACGGCCCGGGCCAAGGGCATCAGCGAAACACGCATCTTGCTGCTTCACGCCTTGCGCACCTCGCTGATTACGGTGGTGACGCTGTTCGGGCTCGATTTCGGCGCCCTGGTGGGCGGCGGAGCACTCCTGACCGAGGTCGTGTTTGCCTTGCCTGGGGTCGGCAAGCTGACCTTTGACTCGCTGCAGAACCTCGACCTGCCGGTCATCATGGCCACCGTGATGTACGCCTCTTTTTTTGTGGTGGCGACCAATGCACTGGTGGATGTCGCCTATGCCTTCATCGATCCGCGGGTGCGAGATGCCTGAGTCTGCCGCCACAGGTCCGGCACCACTGCTGTCGGTGCGTGATCTGCACGTCACCTTTCGCACGCGTCGCGGCCTGGTGCCTGCGGTCGACGGCGTGTCGTTCGATCTGGCAGCAGGCGAGATCCTGGGCGTGGTGGG
>CAZZVZ010000446.1:0-3039 GCA_964657655.1 Gammaproteobacteria bacterium
CCGCATGTGTTCAGTGACGATGCCAGGCAGGAGTCCGAACGGCTTCCCGAGACCGTCCAGAAGAAGGACATGGCGCGCCGTCTCGACCTGCGCGATGTGCCGTTCGTGACCATCGATGGTGAAGATGCGCGCGACTTCGATGATGCTGTCTATGCCGAGCCGATCGACGGGCGGCGCGGCTGGCGACTGCTGGTTGCCATCGCCGACGTCAGTCATTACGTGACTCCTGACAGCGCGCTCGATCGTGATGCCTACGAGCGCTCGACTTCGGTCTATTTCCCGCGCCGCGTGATTCCCATGCTGCCCGAGCGCCTGTCGAACGGATTGTGTTCGCTCAATCCGGCCGTCGACCGCCTGGTGCTGGTGTGCGACATGGTGGTGGAGGCTGACGGCAGCGTGTCGGCCTATCAATTCTTCAACGGTGTGATCCATTCGGCAGCACGCCTGACCTACACCGAGGTGTTTGGCATCCTGAGCGCGCCCGAGGGCCCGACGGCGCAAGCGCGTCAGGCGGTGGTGCCGCAGCTGCAATACCTCAATCAGGTGTTTCACGCCCTGCTCGAGGCGCGCGAGCGACGTGGCGCCATCGACTTCGACACGACCGAAACCTACATCGTCTGTGATCCACAGGGAAAGATCGAACAGATCCTGCCGCGCACCCGCAACGATGCGCACAAGCTGATCGAGGAATGCATGCTGGCCGCCAACGTTTGTGCTGCGGATTTCATGACGCGTTCCAAGCACTTGGGCCTGTACCGCGTGCACGATGGCCCGACACCGGAGAAGCTCGCCAACCTGCGCGCCTTTCTCAAGACGCTCGGCCTGATGCTGGCCGGTGGCGACGATCCGCAGGCGAGTGACTACGCCACACTGTCACAACGGATTCGCACCCGGCCAGACGCACCGCTGCTGCAGACGATGCTGCTGCGGTCCATGCAGCAGGCAATCTACAGCCCCGACAATGGAGGTCACTTCGGTCTTGCCTATCCGGCCTACGCGCACTTCACATCGCCCATCCGGCGCTACCCGGATCTGCTGACACATCGTGTCATCAAGGCGCTGCTCGACGGCAAGAAGTACGTGCCGCAGATTCCAGGAGAAGGCCAGATTCCCCAGCCGCGCACGCGCGCCGGCGCCAACCCCAAGGAAGAGCAGCAGCGCGTACATCACGTCTGGGAACAGCTGGGCTTGCATTGCTCCGCCAACGAACGCCGCGCCGATGACGCCAGTCGCGACGTGCAGGCATGGCTCAAGTGCTACTTCATGCGCGAGAAGGTCGGCGAACAGTTCAAGGGCACCATCACGGGTGTCACGCCGTTTGGCCTGTTCGTCACGCTCGACGACCTGTACGTCGAGGGTCTGGTGCATATCTCGGAGCTCGGTACCGATTTCTTCCAGTTCAACGAAGCCATGAACGAATTGCGCGGCGAGCGCACCGGGCAGCGCTTTCGGCTCACCGATCCCCTCACCGTGCAGGTGTCGCGTGTCGATCTCGAAGCGCGCAAGATCGAATTCAGGCTGGTGCGTGGTGCGACCTATTCAGATCTGATGCGTGGTGTGCTGCCCGACGAAGTGGCGCAAAAGCGCAACGGAGCGGCCAAGACCACCGGCAAGCGCGCTGCCAAGCCGCGCGAAGCCAAGCGCAGCGCCGAGCCGAGTCATGTCAAGTCGGCCGGACGTGCCAAGAAGACGCCGGCCAAGACGGCTGCCAAGAGCGCGCGCCGCAAACGCTAGGCGATAGCCGTGAAGAAGCGCGTCCTCTACGGCTTTCATGCAGTCACAGCGCGCATCCGTCAGGATGCGCGCTCGATCTTCGAGCTGTATGTCGCAGAGGGCCGCCAGGACAAGCGCATGCAGCAGTTCGTCAGACTGGCACGCGAGGCGGGTGTTGAAGCCATCCTGGTCGCCGAGGTCAGGCTCGATGGCCTGGCGGGACGCGCGCCGCACCAGGGGGTGGTGGCGCTCGCTGCCGAGCGCGAGCTGTCGCACAGCATCGACGATCTGCTCGATAGCCTCGCCGAGCCTGCCTTGCTTCTGATTCTCGATGGCATCACCGATCCACACAATCTGGGCGCGTGTCTGCGCGTCGCCGATGGCGCCGGCGCGCACGCCGTGATTGCCCCCAAGGACCGTGCCTGCGGCCTCAACGCAACTGCGGCCAAGGTCGCAAGCGGTGCGGCGGAGACGGTACCCTACATCACCGTCACCAATCTGGCGCGCACCCTGCGCGAGCTGAAAGAACGCGACATCCGCGTGGTCGGCACAGCCGATGAAACCAGCCAGTCGCTCTATCAGACCACCCTGTCGGGGCCACTTGCCATGGTGCTCGGTGCAGAAGGCGAGGGCATGCGGCGCCTGACGCGCGAGACCTGCGACGAACTGGTGGTGATTCCGATGGCAGGCGGGGTCAGCAGCCTCAATGTGAGCGTGGCTTCGGGCATTTGCCTGTATGAAGCGGTACGCCAGCGCGGCCTGGTCAAGCACTAGTACCAGCGCATCAGGGTCCTCAGCCGAGCGGCGCCGGCAGATAGCGCGTGACGCGATCCTTGAGCAGCTCGACCAAGGCCGGCTCCATGAACCGGTAGTTGTCTGGAATTCCCAGCACGATCAGGCGCTGGTCTTTCAGGCTGGTCCTAAAGCGTGCGGACAGCTTTCGCCGGTGGGCGGACTCCATCAGGAAGATCAGGTCGGCCCATTGCAGCAGTTCCGGGCTGAGCGGCTGTTCCGCATTTGGATCGGTACCGGCCGAGGCGACCTCGATGCCGGGCCAGCTCGCGAAAACCTGTTCGGCGGTCGGACTGCGCAGCCGATTCTGGCTGCAGACAAACAGCACGTGTTTCATCGCTTTTCAGATCGCGTGGGGAGGTGCAGCACCGGCGCGCACGGGGCGCTGCCAAGCAAAGCTTGGTCGGCACTGACATTGAGCGAAAAGTGCGTTATAATTCAAGGCTTTCTATCACGGCGCGACCCATCCAGTTGCGGCCGCTTGTCTTAAGGAGTTATGGATATGGCATTCGCCACGCTCAACAAGTCTGACAT
>CAZZVZ010000447.1:0-3028 GCA_964657655.1 Gammaproteobacteria bacterium
ATATTTTTTGTGATTGCCCTGATCGCGGGACTGTTCGGCTTTACCGGCATTGAAGCGGGCGCCATCGAGATCGGCAAGGTTCTGTTCTTCATCTTCATCGTGCTGTTCCTGATCACGCTGATCAGCCACCTGATGAGGCGCAATCGTCTTTAGCAATTTTTTACTGTTCTCCTCCCACTCGAAAAGGAATCATCATGAAAAAGACCCTCGCTGCCCTGTTCGCCCTGTCCATGATCGCGCTCGCCGGCTGCAATACCGTCGCTGGTGCCGGTGAAGACGTATCGGCAAGCGGACATGCCGTGACCAATGCCGCCGAAAAGGCCAAGTAAGCACATCCCAGAAGACAAACTATAGGGAATACGGCCTGGTCGTGCGGGCCTTAAGGGCGCGTGGCATTCATGTCACGCGCCCTTTTTATCTTGACCCGGTGTTTGCGCCGGTGACGCTTGCTGACAACCTCGCGGGCGCCTTGTGGCCTCAATTGGGGTAGCATTGACGCCCTGAAACGGCTGGCGCCAAGAGCGCCGTTACCCCCGAAAGTAGAACAGCGCCCGTGGTCATCAAGGTCATCGTTATCCTTTTCATCCTGTCGAGTGCCTTCATGCACTTTCGCGGCAGGGTGCGCCACCGCCTGCACAAGCAGCTGTTCGATCACTCCTCGTTCACGGCGCCAGTCAATCTCTTCATGCTGGCGTTCTCGGGTGTGCCGCGCACCGCCTATCTGGATGTGGCACGGTTTCCTGATCTGGCCGAGTTGCAGAACCACTGGCAGGAGATTCGCGACGAGGCGCTGGCGCTCGATCACCAGATCAAGGCAGCAGCCCGGCACGATGATGCCGGCTTCAACTCTTTCTTCAAGACCGGCTGGAAGCGCTTCTATCTGAAGTGGTACGGCGATGCGCATCCATCGGCGCGCACCCTGTGCCCGCGCACCACCGAAATCCTGGCGCGTCTACCAAGCGTGAAGGCCGCCATGTTCGCGCATCTGCCCAATGGCGCGAGGCTCGGCAAGCATCGCGATCCTTACGCGGGGAGCCTGCGTTACCACCTCGGGCTGGTCACGCCGAACGACACTAGCTGCTTCATCGATGTCGATGGTGAACGCTACAGCTGGAAGGACGGCGAAGGCGTGGTGTTCGACGAGACCTTCATCCACTACGCCGAGAACAAGAGCGGCCATGACCGTATCGTGCTGTTCTGCGATATCGAAAGGCCGATGCGTTTTCGTTTTGCGCAGGCCATCAATCACTGGATCGGCACCAATGTGCTGTCAGCAGCCAGTTCGCCCAATGAAGATAGCGATCCGACCGGCGCCATCAACCGGCTGTTTCGCTACGCCCACTATGTCGGCCAGAAGCGTCGTGCCTTCAAGGCCTGGAATCGCACCGTCTACCAGATCACGCGGGTCGTGCTGATCGTCGCCGTGGTGGGTCTCATCATCTGGATCTAGGCCGGCACGCCGGGGGTGAAGCCGGCCATGATCAGAATCGCGAGAGCAAGTCCGAGCGCGACCATCCACAGCACGCTGCGCAGCGCCGACCAGTTGGCGAGGTAGACCGCCGTATAGGCGAGTCGCGCCAGGATATACAGCACCGCCAGCAGATCGAGCGTCGCCGGGTTCATGTGACGCACGATGCCAAGCAGCACGGCAAAGGCAAACAGCGGGAAGGCTTCGAAATGGTTGCGGTGCGCCTGATCGGCGCGCCGTGCCAGCCCTTGTTGCTGCTCGAGCCACGCTCTTGGATCGGCGTTGTTATAGCGCTGGCCCGCTGTCTTGGCGATGCCCACAGAACAGATTGGCAGCAGCGCTGCAATCACCACGCACCACAGCGCGATACTCATGCGACGCGCTTGATGCTGTTGGTCACAGGCGGCGGCAGATCGACCATTACAGGCTGGCCCGGCACGCTGCACCCCTGGGTGCAGCACTTGCCCGGCTGGTGGCTCGCCACCGGCTGGCCATCGCTGGCGATACCACGCTCGAGCAGGCGCTCGACTAAGGCCACCTTGTCGGCCACCGGGTAGTGACGCCAGATCTCCTGCTTCATGGCAGCAGGCGACCCGCCACCATGCAGGCTGATGACCGAATACCAGCCGCCGGTATAAGACGCGGTCAGATCCTCGATGAAGCGCGCGGTCTCGATGCGCTTGTCGTACGGCACGGTCGGGTTGGCGCGCAACACGTCGGCCAGACTCGCCGCCGTCTCTGGATTGTGATCCTCGTCGGGACCGGGCAGTGCCACCACCAGACCGCCCGAGACGGTGTGGGCAATGCGATGCATGTCGTAGATCTGGGTGGCGAGCAGCAGTTTGCCGATATTGGAGTAGACCGGATCTGGCATCAGGCTCCTCGAATACGGATCTGCCTGCGCGTACACCGAGGCCGCCACGCCGCAGGCGTAGAAGCCTTCCACGATCTTGATCAGATCGACCATTTGCTCCTTGAGCGCCGGATCGGCACCCGGATCGAAGCCATTGGCCTCGCACATCAGGGCTCCGGCACCGATCAACAGGTCACCAAAGCCGGCGCGCGCGGCAATGCAGCTGTGACGGTGGTGGGTCGCGTAGCTGTAGGTCAGCGTTGCCGACTGGCGCCACGCCCCTGAGTAGAAGACCCGCTCCCATGGCACCTCGACACGATCGAACATCACCACTGCGGTCGACTGACCATACTTGCCCGAGAACAGCGCCGACTTTTCGCCTGGACGGCCGGCCGGACGCGACACGATGGTCATCCCCGGCGCATCGATCGGGACCGCACAGCACACCGCAAATGCCGCGTCGGCTTCGCTCATGTTGCGGCATGGCATGACCAGCAGCTCGTGCATGTAAGGCGCACCGGTGACGATCGCCTTGGCACCCGAGATCACGATGCCGCGCGCATTGCGTTCCACCTCGTGCACGTAGCTGTCCGGATTGGCCTGCAGATGGGGGCGCTTGCTGCGATCGCCCTTGGCATCGGTCATGGCGATGCCGATCGACAAATCGTTGGATTGCACGTGTTCGAGGTAGGCGCGAAACCGTTCTC
>CAZZVZ010000448.1:0-3022 GCA_964657655.1 Gammaproteobacteria bacterium
TTTTCCCGTGATGGCGCGGCTGGTGCTCTGGGGCATGCACCGCGAGACCGCGGCGCTTGCCGTGATCGGCATTTTCTGCGTCATCGCCGTGGCCGTGCTGGTGACCGTGATGCCGCGCGCGGTGGCCGCGCTGACCGACAACCAGGAAACCATCCGTCACTATCTCGATGGCGGCATCACCTTGCTGCAGCACACGGTGGGCGGCCTCGAGAAGCGGTCCAATCTGATTGCGCAGGCACATCTTTCGCAGGCTCTGAACGATCAACTCGATCACGCCAACGGCTCGTTTGCGGACCGCATCCAGTCGGTCTTCATTGGCCTGATCGCGTGGGGACCCTCACTTGCCCTGGTGCCGTTCCTCGCCTACTTCCTGCTCAAGGACAGCCGACATTTCAAGCTGTTCTTGAGTCGTGCCGTGCCCAACGCATTCTTTGAGACCACGCTGTTCCTGCTGCACGGCATCGACAAGGCAGCGCGCGCCTACTTTCAAGGGCTGCTGCAACTGACGCTGCTCGATACGCTGACACTGGCTGCCGGCCTTTGGATTATCGGCATTCCTGCTCCGCTCGCGCTCGGCTTTATCGCCGCTGTTCTGGCCTGGATTCCGTACGTCGGATCGCTGCTGGGCGGCATCCTGGTGGCACTCGTGGCCGCTGCTGATTTTGCGGATGATCCGAGCATGACCTTTTGGACCGTGTCGCTATTCGTCGTGGTGCGCCTGCTCGATGACTTCATCTACATGCCGATGACGATTGGCAAAAGTCTGCATATCCATCCCCTGATTACCGTCCTGATGATCTTTGTCGGCGGCGGCATCGCCGGCATTCCAGGCCTGATGCTGGTGCTCCCCCTGCTCGGCATCATTCTCGTGATCGGCGAGACGGTCGGCGTGATGCTGACCAACCCAAGGCTGGTGGCGCGCTACAAGCAGGGTCGCGCGCTGCGCCGCTATCAGGCCAGTGAAGGCTTGCAGATGCCACTCGACCGGCGCTGAGCCAACACGCGTCTACATTTAGGAGTAACGCTTGCCGTATCTGCAACTCGACGTGTGCGGCCACTATCCAGTCGATTTGAAGCGGCGTCTTGCGCGCAAGATGTCGGAAACCTACGCCAGCATGATGCAGGTCGATATCCGGCGCATCAGCATTGCCATTCGTGAACTGGGACAAGGAGGCGTGTGGCGCACCATCAGTGCGGGCTTGGATCCTGAGGCGGCATCGGTGCTGATGCTCGATATCAGGCGGGGTCGCAGCGCTGAGCACCGTATGGAAGTTGCCCGCGCACTGTGTCAAGACTGTATCGAGCTGCTCGGCTTGTCTTCTGACCGGCTCAATGTCGAATTCACACAGCACGCAGGTGACGAGATGTATCACCCGGCACTTGGCGGCTACAGCCCGGAATGGAGCAGCGGCGAAGCGAAAGACGAAGAGTCCTGACAGGAGCCTTGTCGGGGTTTGTCTCAGGTCGCGTGCCATGCGCGTCTCGGTCATCATCGCGAGTTCCTGCCGCGCCTGCCGGCAGCCATCTCAGGAGATGCAATGCTCTACGTCCTCGCCGATATATCAATCAAACCAGAATCGGCCGCTGCAGTCGCGACGATCCTTCAGAAGCTGGTCGAGGAATCGAGAAAGGAGCCGGGCAACAAGTCATACACGCTGTATCAGCAGGTGATGCATCCGGGTGAATTCCGGACCGTCGAAGAATGGACCGATCAGGCGGCGATGGACGCGCATATGAAAACGCCTCACATTCAGGCGGCCATCGCGGCCGCAGGCCCGATGTTCCTGGCGCCCCCCAATATCCAGGTCTATAGCAGGCTGACCTAGTGTCGGCTCGCCAACTGGGCGCGGAGCAGGCGATGCCTCGCCGCAGATCTGCCGCGCACTTGGCGCCTGCTCAGGTGCCGAGCGTGTGGCCCGAATCGACCAGCCCGTAGAGCAGGATAAATCCGAGCAGGCCGATCAGATGGACCGCACGCTTTTGCGTCACCGCGAGCACAAGTCCGGCTGGCACGATCAGCCACAGGGGTGAGGCCAGATCGAGGCTGACGTGATTGATCGAAACCTGGGTCCAGACGGACACGATCTGCACCAGGATCCAGTGGGCCGTAAAGAGCACCCAGTAGCGCCGCGATACCGACTCGTAATGCAGACGCAAATCGATGATTCCCTGGTGCGACTCGTCGGGCAGCGCTGCTGCGGCCATCAGAAAGAGCAGCACGCTACTGACGATGACGAGCAGATACTGTTCGAAGGTAAAGCCGCTCGCAAGCGTACTGGCGCGGTACCACGCCCACCAGTGCACCAGAATGACCAGCGGCGAGAGAATCGCAGCTAGTGGCGCCTGCGCATGCCACTTGACCCGTTGCCTCGCGCCGAGCAGTCGGTGTAGGCTGGTTGCCAGATCAGTGACGGCCAGACCGAGAATTATCGCCGCGAAGATGAGCAGGTATTCGAAGGGCTTCATGGTGTCGGCGGAAATGGCGTGGGTCGATCGTAACATTGGCAAATGCGTGCCGGCGCTGTCCCCATCGGGATCGAGTCGCCGGCCACACGGGGCGCAACGTATATGAAGATCGATCGCAGCTTTGGCGGGCTCTGGCCGTTCGTGCTGCCGTTCCTCGCATGGGGTTTCGTTCTGCTGCATCACCTGATCGACTTCAACGTGCTGCTGGTGGTGCTGGCCCTCGTCGCACTGGTCGGCGCGTCCTTGTCGGCCGTGCATCACTCTGAAGTCATCGCAGTCAAGCTGGGCGAGCCATTTGGCACCGTGCTGCTGGCCGTGTCGGTCACCGCCATCGAGCTGGCGCTGATCGTGATCCTGATGTCGGCAGGCGGGCCGCACGCAGCGAGCGTGGCGCGCGACGCGGTGTTCGCAGCCATCATGCTGATCCTGAACGGCATTGTCGGCGGCTGCCTTCTGATCGGCGGTCTGAAGCACCATGAGCAGGCGTTCGGACTGCATGGTGTCACGGCGTCGCTCGCGGCGTTACCGGTCGATGACCCGTCACGGATCGCCGACG
>CAZZVZ010000449.1:0-3019 GCA_964657655.1 Gammaproteobacteria bacterium
CGATCGAGAACATCAGGAACACCACGCCGACCTCGCCGAACTGGCTGGTGGCGGAGCTGTTCGGAACCAGACCGAAGGCGAGCGGCCCGATCAGGGCGCCAACCGTCAGATAGGCAAGCGGCGGTGGCAGATGAAACAGGCGGAACACCGCAACGCCCGCCACAGCAGCAAGCAGCAGCAGCAGGGCCAGTTCCAGACCGGTCATGGGAGACCCGCTCGCACAGCTTGTGGGGACCTGCCAGGCGGCATTTGAGGGCCGCCGCAGGACGCTTCTCGTCCGCCTGATAAAGCAATAACCATGCCTTTGCTATACTCGCTCGATGACTCAAATCCACTTCGATCGCACCACTGAAAGCGCGCCGCCGGCCAGCAAGGCGCCGCGTTCGGCGATCGACCTGGCCCGCGATGCGCTGGACATCGAGGCCGAAGCAATTGTCACTGTGAAACGCAAGCTCGACGCCTCCTTTGCCAAGGCTGTCGAGCTGATGCTGCGCTGTCGCGGCCGCGTGGTGGTCAGCGGTGTCGGTAAGTCAGGACTGATCGCACGCAAGGTCGCAGCAACGCTCGCCAGTACCGGCACCCCTGCACTTTTCATGCACTCGGGCGAAGCCAGTCATGGCGACCTTGGCATGGTGACACGCGAAGACGTGTTTCTGGCACTTTCCAATTCAGGTGAGACAGAAGAATTGCTGCGCATCATCCCGGCCATCAAGCGCCAGGGCTTGAAGCTGATCGCCATGACCGGCAATGCCGCCTCTTCGCTCGCACTGCACGCCGATGTCCACCTCGACGCCGGCGTCGACAAGGAAGCCTGTCCACTCAACCTGGCACCGACCGCGAGCACGACCGCGGCGCTGGCGCTAGGCGACGCGCTGGCCGTGGTGCTGCTCGACCTGCGCGGTTTTAGCAGTAACGACTATGCACGATCCCATCCAGGCGGCACGCTCGGGCGGCGTTTGCTCACGCACGTGCGCGACGTGATGCGTCAGGGCGAGGCGATCCCCTCTGTCGCACTCGACGCCCCGCTCACCACCGCGCTGCTCGAAATCTCCAAGAAACGTATGGGCATGACCGCGGTGTGCGACCCGCACGGCGTGCTGCTCGGCGTGTTCACCGACGGCGACCTGCGTCGCCTGATCGAGCAGGGACAGGACTTCCACGCGCTCAAGATGAGCGAGGTGATGCATCGCCACCCGCACCTGATCAGCGCTGACGCCCTGGCAGCGGAAGCTGCCGACCTGATGGAACAGTTCCGCATCAACCAGCTGCTCGTGACCGACGCCCGCGGCGTTCTGGTTGGCGCACTGCACATCCATGATCTGACCACCGCCAAGGTGATCTGATGGAACGGCGTGATCTGACCCTGATGCAGCGTCTTTTCTCGGTCCAGCTGATGATGTTCGATGTCGACGGCGTGCTGACCGACGGCACTCTCTACTACACCGAGCAGGGTGAGGCGCTCAAGGCCTTCAACGTGCTGGACGGGCTCGGCATCCGCATGCTGGTGGAGGCTGACATCCGCACTGCGATCGTGTCGGGGCGCGAGTCCGACATGGTGGTGAAAAGAGCGCGCGACCTCGGCATCGGCATCGTGATGCAGGGTGTCGCCGACAAGTCGGCAGCGCTCGACCAGATCGTGCGCGAACACGATATCCCGGCACGCAATATCGGCTATATGGGTGACGATGTGATCGATATCGGCCTGATGCGCCGGGTCGGGTTCGCGGCCACCGTGCCGAACGCTGCGACAGGTGTCGCGGCGCATGCGCACTGGATGAGCAATCGCCCGGGCGGCCAGGGCGCGGTGCGCGAAGTATGCGAACTGATCCTTGGCGCCCAGGGCAAACTCGACGGGCTGCTGGCCGCCTACGGAGCCGCCTGATGCGCGAGCGAAGCACGCTGATCTCCTCGATGGTGCTGTTAAGTGTGCTGGCCGCAGGCTCCTACTGGCTCGCGGTGCGCGCCCGGCTGTTCGATCCTGTCGCCAAGGCGCCCACCCACGATGTCGATTACTACTCTGACAACTTCGAACTGGTGCGCATGGACCAGAACGGCAAACCGGACTACCGGCTGCGCTCATATCGCATGTTCCATTACGCCGACGACGATTCCACGGCGCTCACCAACCCATCACTCACGACGCTCTCGACCGACAAGCCGACCATCCACCTGACGGCA
This sequence comes from Gammaproteobacteria bacterium, assembly GCA_964657655.1. Lineage (GTDB taxonomy): Bacteria > Pseudomonadota > Gammaproteobacteria > Burkholderiales > Burkholderiaceae_D > CAJCIC01. Next base: position 2,179 of record CAZZVZ010000449.1, read on the forward strand.
CAGTCAGGCGATATCTCGAGCGGCGGCGATCTGGTTCATCTCAAGGGGTCGGTGCACCTGACGCGCGATGCCACGGCCGACGATCCGGGGCTGGTGGCGGATGCCTCGCGCATGACCCTCTGGCCGGATGAGGATATCGCGCGCACCGACGTGCCGGTGCATGCAGTACATGGCAAGTCGACCATGGATGGCGACACCATGTACTTCAACAACACCGACCAGATTCTGAAACTCAATGAGGATGTGCCGGCAGGCCGCACCTACGTCACCCTCGAACCGCGCCAGAAGAAAACGGCAACCACCACCGCACACGCGAGATGACAACACAAACAACAGTCAGCAAGGGGCAGGTTCTGGCGCGCTACGTCAGTCTGCTTGGTCTATCGCTCTCGATCGCGCTGACGGCGCCTTTGGCTCTGGCGGAGAAAGCCGACCAGGAAAAGCCGACCAATATCGCAGCCGACCACACCGAGTCCGATGACTTGCACCAGATCGACATCTTCACCGGCAACGTGATCCTGACCAAAGGCACCATCCTGATTCGCAGCGACAAGCTGTTGGTGCATCAGGACCCGGAAGGTTATCAGTCCGGCGTGGCCACCTGGGATGGCAAGACACCCGTGTTCTTTAAGCAAAAGCGCGAAGGTTTTGCGGACCAGTACATGGAAGGCTGGGCCGAGCGCGTCGAGTACGACGAGCGTACCAGCCTCGTGAAGCTGTTCAATCACGCCATCGTCAAGCGTCTTGAAGGCGCCAAGGAAACCGACCAGGCCGACGGCGACACCATCACCTACAACAGCGACACAGAAAAATACTGGGTCGAGAGCGGCAATAGTGATAT
>CAZZVZ010000450.1:0-3003 GCA_964657655.1 Gammaproteobacteria bacterium
GCTCGGCCTGATGGTCAACTACCAGTATCTGATCGTGGAACTGGACGACAACCTGGTGCGCCTGTCGCAGGGCGAGCCGCGCCTGGGTCGCCAGGTTTCGCGTCTGCTGGCCAGATGAGCCTGAAAGTATCGCGCAACGGCGGCTGCGTTTCGGTCACGCTCGAGGGTCCGCACCATAACGCCATCGATGAGGCCACCTGGATCGCGCTGCGCAACACCTTCGAGCCGCTGCAGCATGATGAAGCGCTGCGCTGCGTGGTCATCAGCGGCAGCGCCGGACATTTTGCCGCTGGCGCAGACATCAGCGAGTTTCCGGCACTGCGCTCAAGCCTCGATGGTGTCCGGCACTATCACGAAGACATCATTGCTCCGGCGCTCGACGCCATCCGTCACAGCGCTGCACCTGTGATCGCCAAAATTTTCGGCGACTGCATCGGTGGAGGGCTCGAGATTGCCGCGTCATGCGATCTGCGCTACGCGGCAGACAGCGCGCGCTTTGGCGCACCGATCGGCCGGCTTGGCTTTTCCATGGCGCCAGAAGAACTGGCGGCGCTGCTGCGAGTTGCTGCACCGTCGGTCTGTGCCGAGCTGCTGTTCGAAGGCCGCCTGCTCGACGGCAGCGAAGCCCTGGCGCGCGGCCTGGTGACGCGTCTGGTCAAGGCTGATCTGCTCGACAGCGCAGTCGATGAGGCAATCGTGCGCATCATGGCGCAGGCGCCGCGCGCGCAACGCATCAACAAGGTGCTTCTCAGAACCATGAGCGATGCGGCACTCAACGAAGCGCAACGTCTGTTTGCATTCAGTTACGCCGAGACCAGAGATCACCAGGAAGGGGTTGCCGCTTTCCTGGAGCGGCGCGAGCCGCATTTCACCAATAACTAGAAATCAAGAGACACCATGAACGACAATCTCTATTGCGCATTTCGCGCAGCCTTCCCGGACGACCTGAGCAACTGCGCGATCGAGACCGAAGACGGTCGCTACTGGTCGTTCGATGATCTCGAACGCGCCAGCGCCAAAGTCGCCAATCTTTTGATCGAGAGCGGTGCTGAGCCGTCCAGTCGGGTCGCGGTTCAAGTCGACAAATCGGTCGAGGCGCTGATCGTCTATCTGGCGACGCTGCGTGCCGGGCTGGTCTACCTGCCGCTCAATACTGCCTACCGCGAGAGCGAGATTGACTACTTCCTTGGCAATGCCACGCCGAGCGTGGTGGTGTGTGCGCCGGCAAATTTTGCATCGCTTTCAAAGATCGCCTTTCGTCACGGCGTCGCGCGCGTTTTTACGCTTGGCGCCGACGGGCGTGGCAGCCTGATCGAACGCGCCTCGGGCTACAGCGACCAGTTCGCCACGCGCACAGTGGCAGCCGATCAGCTGGCTGCCATCCTCTATACCTCGGGCACCACCGGACGCAGCAAAGGTGCCATGCTGACGCACGGCAATCTGTTATCCAATGCGCGCACCTTGCATCAGGCCTGGGGCTGGCAGCGTGACGACGTGCTGCTGCATACACTGCCACTGTTCCATGTGCACGGGCTGTTTGTCGCCGCACACGGCGCCTTGCTGGCCGGTGCCAAGATGATTTTCCTCGCGCGCTTTGACGCCCAGCAGGTGGTGCCGCTCCTGGCACGCAGCACGGTCTTCATGGGCGTGCCGACCTATTACGTGCGCCTGCTCGCGACCGCATCATTTGACAGGAGCGCCTGCCGCAACATGCGCCTTTTCGTGTCGGGCTCGGCGCCGCTGCTGGAAGAAACCTTCACCGCCTTCGCGCAACGTACCGGACACACCATCCTCGAGCGTTACGGCATGTCCGAGACCGTCATGCTGGTCAGCAATCCCTACCGCGGCGAGCGCCGCCGCGGTACTGTCGGCCACGCACTCGACGGCGTTCAGGTGCGGGTGGTCGACGATGAAGGGCGCGTGCTCGGTGCCAACCAGATCGGTCACATCCAGGTCAAGGGTCCGAACGTCTTCAAGGGTTACTGGCAGATGCCCGAGAAAACTGCGGAGGAGTTCACGAGTGACGGCTTCTTCAAGACCGGTGACATGGGCCGCTGGAGCGAGGACGGCAAGCCGCCCTATCTCAGTATCGTGGGGCGCTCCAAGGACCTCATCATCACCGGCGGCTACAACGTTTATCCGAAAGAGATTGAAGCCGTCCTCGATGACCTGCCAGGCGTTGAAGAGTCTGCGGTCATCGGCGTGTCCCATCCTGATTTCGGTGAGGCGGTCACAGCCGTGGTGGTGGCCCGGCCAGGCGCTGCGCTCGACGAGACAGCGCTGCTTGCGGTGCTGAAGGAAAAGATCGCCAATTTCAAGGTGCCCAAGCGCATCTACGTGGTCAAGGAACTGCCGCGCAACACCATGGGCAAGGTCCAGAAGAATCTGCTGCGCGAGCGCTTTGCCTAGAGCGGCGGCCTGCAGCCACCTAGTCGCGTGGCGCAGGACCTGGTTCTGCCAGCAGTTCTGACGCCGTCAGCCGCTCCAGCACCGCAAGCGGTGACTGGGCCGGGTGCTCGAGCGCATCGAGCGGGACGTGAATGGTCTGTTCCAGCATGTATTGCCCACCCATCACGGCGTGCATCACCTGGTCCGAGTAGCAGATCCAGGTCGAGCCCGCATGAAACTCCACCTGCTGCTGCGGACTGCTGCGCTGGTAGTCGAGATCGGCTTTGGCACGGTCATGCAGGTGCAGCATGATGTGATCGTAGGCGGTGCGTCGCCGCTTGGTAATACCAAGCCAGGCCAGAAGACGCGCCCGCCACGCTGAGTACTCTGGCACCTGGGGCAAAAAGCGCAGCGCCATGGCGGTAAACGGCTGGCCGACGCGCCACACCCGTGGTGCCGTGCCGACATTGGTGAAGACGCGCAGGATGCGCACCCCGTGCGTCGGGTTCGACGGGAAGGCATCGACGTGCAGGCGCGTGTCGTCCTGGCGCCAGCTGCGCACGCGCCCGGCGACATCGGTCGAGCCGAGTGCGAGGATGTTGCTGTTCGAATGCA
>CAZZVZ010000451.1:0-2981 GCA_964657655.1 Gammaproteobacteria bacterium
CTGCTGCAGCTGACGCTGGCACGTGTGCTGCAAGGGCTGGGCGCAGCGGGCGTCATGAGCGTCAACATCGCGTTGCTGCGCATGATTTTTCCGCGCGCCAAGCTCGGGCGCGGTGTCAGCCTGAACGCCACCGTGGTGGCACTCGGCAGCGCGCTCGGACCGACCATCGCCTCTGCAATCCTGTCGGTGGCCTCGTGGCGCTGGCTGTTCGCCATCAACGTGCCACTCGGGGTCCTGGCGGTGATGGTGGGACTGCGTTTTCTGCCCAAGTCGAAACGGCAAAGCGGCAACTTCGATTTCCACAGCGCAGTCCTCAACGTGCTGACGTTTGGCGCATTGCTGCTCGGCTTTAACAGCTACGCACACGCCGAGCCCGCCGCCGGCACCACCATCGAGCTGGTGCTGGCGCTGGTGTTTGGCGTCGTGTTCGTGCGCCGCGAGCTGCATCGGCCGCGGCCGCTGTTGCCGCTCGACCTGCTGGCACGACCGCTTTTCGCACTCTCGATTGCGACCTCGTTTTTCTCGTTCACGGCTCAGATGCTGGCCTTCGTCTGCCTGCCTTTCTACCTGCAGCAAACACTCGGTCGCACCCAGGTCGAGACCGGCCTGCTAATGACGCCATGGCCTGCCGTGATTGTCTTCGTCGCCCCTCTTTCGGGAGTGCTGTCGGACAAGTACTCGCCTGGCATCCTGGGCGCCATCGGTCTGCTGCTGCTCAGTGCCGGTCTGGCATCGCTGGCACTGCTGCCGCATGATCCGGGGGCCTTGTCGATCATGTGGCGTACTGCCCTTTGCGGTGCCGGCTTCGGACTGTTCCAGTCGCCCAACAATCGCACCATTTTGTCGTCGGCGCCGCCCGAGCGAAGCGGTGGTGCGAGCGGCATGCTCGGTACCGCGCGGCTTCTTGGCCAGACCTTCGGCGCTGCGCTGGTGGCGTTGATTTTCAATCTGTCTGACAACCACGGCACGGTGGCCGCCATGGCGATTGCCTCGGTCTTCGCGCTGGTGGCTGCCGCCATGAGCGCGTTGCGCATGTCCGCGCGCGTCTCGAGCTCGAACATCAAGGTGGCCACTTCCCCGTGATTTATTAAATCGCTTGCTATTAGATCGTGCACGATCTATCATTGATTGCATGAAAGCGGCATTCACATGTCATTGATTCTCGACGACCAGCTGTGCTTTGCACTTTATTCCACCAGCCATGCGTTGAATCGCGCCTATCGCGAACCGCTGCGTGCGCTGGGGCTGACCTATCCGCAGTACCTGGTGATGCTGGTGCTCTGGCAGCAAGACGAGGTGAGCGTGTCGGACATCGGCTCCAGGCTGTATCTCGACTCGGCCACCCTGACGCCGCTGCTCAAGCGCCTCGAAGGAATGCAGCTGGTCGAGCGCAAACGCGCACCGCACGATGAAAGAAGCGTGCTGGTGAGGTTGACGCCAGCGGGACGACAGCTCAAACGCGAGGCACGCCGGGTGCCGATGCAGATTGCCAAGACAATGGGCTCCTCGCTTGACGAAATCGTCGATCTAAGGGGCCGGCTCGGTGTCCTGCGCAAGCGATTGCTGGAGGCGAGGGCAGCGGCGGAGATCTGATTTCGGGCGCTGTGAATCAGTGGCACACGGCATGCCTTTTCTTTAAGCCACGCTTTGGAGGTGAAATCATGACAACCCATGTAGAGAAAGTGCTGTACCGTGCAGAAGGAAAAGCTGTTGGTGGCCGTGAAGGCACCGCGTCGACCTCTGATGGCAAGCTGAGCGTCAAGCTGTCGACGCCACGTGAACTCGGTGGTGCAGGTGGTGACGGCACCAACCCTGAACAACTTTTTGCGCTTGGCTACTCCGCCTGCTTTCTGGGCGCCATGAAGTTTGTCGCGTCCCAGTCGAAACAGACGCTGCCGCCAGACACCGCGATCACGGGCAAGGTCGGTATCGGACAGATCCCGGCCGGCTTTGGCATCGAAGTCGAACTGCAGATCAGCATTCCTGGCATGGACCACGCCGCTGCCGAGGCCCTGGTGGAAAAGGCTCACGGGGTATGCCCGTACTCGAACGCGACGCGCGGCAATATTGAAGTCAAGTTGACCGTTCTTTGACCTAAAGGGGAAGCGCGTCTCTGCCCGTAAATCCGGGACGCGCTTTGCCATGCGACGAAAGTTCAGTAGCATGCCACTCACAACAAGGAGATCGGCATGCGTGACAAGGACCAATTAGAGCGACTGGGATCGACCTTCCAGACGGATGCGAAACGCCGCCAGGTGGTGATGGGGCTGCCGCTGCTGGCCGCAAGTCTATGGGCTTTTCGGGCGCGCGCCCAGGCGCCAGCGAGTGCCGATCTGTCGCCACTGTATGCGAGCGTTGCTGCAGATGCAGGGCGAAGTGAGGCCGACAAGAAGATGGACGCGCGCCGTAATCCGGTGGCGTTCCTGCAGTTCACGGGCGTCAAGCCCGGCATGCATGTGCTTGACCTTGCAGCAGGCGGCGGTTACACCACAGAGCTGCTGGCACGTGTCGTCGGACCGACGGGCCGCGTTTTTGCGCAGACCGAGAAGGTCGAGCCGGCGTTGCAGCAGCGTGCTGCGGCACTTGGCAATGTCACGGTCGTCGAAAGCGGAGCACAGGACCCGGTTCCGGCCAACGCGCGTCCGCTCGACATGATCACCATCGTGCTCGCCTATCACGACATTACCTACGAGACGGTCGATCGCAAGATCATGAACCGTGAACTCTACGATTCACTCGGGCCCGATGGTGTGCTGGTCGTGATCGATCATTCCGCCAAGCCAGGGACCGGCGCTGCCGATGGCAAGACTTTGCATCGTGTCGATAAGGAACTGGTGAAGCAGGAATTTACGGACGCAGGATTTGTGCTGGATAAGGAATCCAAGTCCCTCAGCAATCCGGACGATCCACGCGATCAGCCATTCTTCAAGATGACGATTCCAACCGATCGCTTCGCGCTGCGCTTCAAGAAGAGCTAGCAG
>CAZZVZ010000452.1:0-2977 GCA_964657655.1 Gammaproteobacteria bacterium
AAAGGGGGTCCAGGGTGTAGCTTTCCCAGATGGGACGGCCGAGGGAGAGGTTGATCACCTTGATGTTGTAGGTGTTCTTGAGGGCGATGGCCTGTTGGATGGCGGCGATGACAGAGGAGTCCGAGCCGGAACCGTTTGCGTCGAGCTTGGGAACTAGCCGCGCGTGATGGGCATTTCGACCTTGTCGGCCGCGTTGGGGATGTTCATGTGCTTGGAAAGTTCAAGCTTGGCGATGGCCGAACGATGGACTTCGTCCGGGCCGTCAGCCAGCCGCAGCGTACGTGCGTGGGCGTACATGTAGGCCAGCGGGAAGTCGTCCGAGACGCCTGCTCCGCCATGGGCCTGGATGGCCCAGTCGATGATCTGGCAGGCCATGTTGGGTGCAATCACCTTGATCATGGCGATTTCCGCGCGCGCCACCTTGTTGCCGACTGTGTCCATCATGTGCGCGGCCTTCAATGTCAGAAGGCGCGCCTGGTCAATCATGCAGCGTGCTTCTGCGATGCGCTCCTGGGTGACACCCTGCTCGCTGACGCGTTTGCCAAAGGCCACGCGATCGAGCGCACGCTTGCACATGAACTCAAGCGCGCGTTCGGCCACACCGATCAGGCGCATGCAATGGTGAATGCGGCCTGGCCCGAGCCGGCCCTGGGCAATCTCGAAGCCGCGTCCTTCGCCAAGCAAGATGTTGCCTGCCGGCACGCGGACATCCTTCAATTCCACTTCCATGTGGCCGTGCGGCGCGTCGTCGTAGCCAAAGACACTGAGCGGACGCAGCACCTTGATACCCGGGGTATTGGCCGGCACCACGATCATCGACTGCTGTTCGTGACGTCCGGCGTCGGGATTGGTCTTGCCCATCACGATGTAGACCGCGCAGCGCGGGTCGCCGGCGCCTGACGACCACCACTTGCGGCCATTGATGACGTAGTCGTCGCCTTCCTTGTCGATGCGACACTGGATATTGGTCGCGTCACTCGAGGCCACCGCAGGTTCGGTCATCAGGAATGCCGACCGGATTTCGCCGCGCAGCAGCGGGTCGAGCCACTGACGCTTGATCGGCTCGCTCGCGTAGCGTTCGAGCGTCTCCATGTTGCCGGTATCCGGTGCCGAGCAATTGAACACTTCAGGTGCCCAGAACACCCGGCCCATGATTTCGCACAGCGTCGCGTATTCGAGATTGGTGAGACCTTCGGGGACGCGCTTTGAAAACGGCAGGAACAGATTCCATAGACCTGCGTCGCGGGCCAGCGGCTTGATCTCCTCGACGATCTTGGTCGGGACCCAGACATTGCCCTTGGCGCGATTGGCCGCAACCTCGTCATGGAAACGCTTTTCGTTGGGATAGACGTGCTGATCCATGAAGCCGATCAGACGTTCGCGCAGGCCATTGACCTTGTCGGTGTAATTGAAATCCATAGCGGTCTCTCTTCCTTGTTTTGTTTTAGGGTACCAGCACGACTTTGCCGGTCACCCGGCGCTGCATCACTGCATTGAGAGCTTCGGCTGCCTGGTCGAAACTGTAGTGCGCCGAAACCAGCGGTTTGAGTTTCTTCTCACCGAGCAACTGCATCAATTCGTGCAGATCACGCTCGCTGTGCTTGGGTTCGCGCTTGGTGAAGTCGCCCCAGAACACGCCGACAATGGAGCAGCCCTTGAGCAGCGTCAGATTGAGCGGGATGCTCGGGATCTGGCCGTTGGCGAAACCGACGACAAGAAAGCGTCCGCGCCAGGCCATGCTGCGCAAAGCCGGTTCACTATAGCCGCCGCCGACCGGGTCATAAACGACGTCGACACCGCGGCCCTCGGTAATGGTCTTGATGCGTTCGCGCAGATCCTGGCTCGCGTAGTTGATCAGGTGATCAGCGCCGTGCGCCTGGCACACCGTCAGCTTGTCGTCGCTCGAGGCGGCTGCAATTACCGTCGCGCCGAGCGCCTTGGCGATTTCGATCGCAGCCAGACCGACACCACCTGCAGCGCCGAGCACCAGCACGGTTTCGCCGTTTTGCAGAGCGGCCCGGTCCTTGAGTGCGTGGTAGGACGTGCCATACGTCATGACGAACGAGGCGGCCAGGTCAAACGGCATTCCCTCCGGCATGGGCAGCACGCGCGCGGCCTCGGTCACAACCTTCTCAGCGAACGCACCCCAGCCCGTGAAAGCGATGACGTTCTGTCCGACCTTGAGGTGCTTGACGCCGTCGCCCAGCGCCTCGATCACGCCCGCGCATTCGCCGCCTGGACTAAACGGCAAGTCTGGCTTGAACTGGTACTTGTTCTGAATGATGAGTGTGTCGGGGAAATTGACGCCCGCCGCCTTGACATCGATCAGCACCTGGCCTGCCTTCGGCGAGGGCGCCTCGACCTCTTCGATCACGAGCGAATCGGGAAGCCCGTGTTGCTTGCAAAGCACGGCTCGCATGCCTGTCTCCTTTGTTTTGGCGTGGGGCGGAAAAGACCGCTTCCACGCACTTGTGTATGGAAGATTATAGCGCCAGCACCACGGCGTGCTGTCAGCTGATGCGCATTCCCGGGGTGGCCTCGTGATTGGGTTCGAGCAGATACAGCCGTTCCGGCTCGCCCTCGATCTTGCTGCTGGACGCCAGCACCATGCCCTCGGAGACACCGAATTTCATCTTGCGCGGCTTCAGATTGGCGACCAGAACGGCAAGGCGTCCGACCAGCTGTTCTGGCTGGTAGGCGGCCTTGATGCCGGAAAAGACCTGACGCTCGCGCCCCTCGCCTGCGTCAACCATGAGACGTAACAGCTTGTCTGAACCTTCGACCGCCTCGGCGCTGACGATCCGCGCCACACGCAGTTCGAGCTTGGCAAAGTCCTCGATGCCGATCATGCCGTCATGGGCCGCTGGCGCTGTGCTCGGGCCTGGGGCTTTTCTTGGGTCGGCGGGTGGAGACGCGTTGCTGTTGGGCTGCGCCGGCCGGGCGGGCGGCGCGCTATCTTCGGGCGGCGTCAGCAGAC
>CAZZVZ010000453.1:0-2977 GCA_964657655.1 Gammaproteobacteria bacterium
CAGGCGTGGATGTCGAAATCGTCGATCGACACCAAAAAACGGTACCCAGGGGCGTGGCGGGATTGATGCGACTACGCAGCCGCGAGATGGCGCGAGGCTATCTTGACCAAACGCTCAGCGCGGAGCGCTTCGTCGACGGCTGGTATCTGACCGACGATGTAGGCCTGATGCATCATGCGCGCCAGGTACTGCTGCAAGGCCGCGGCGACACGATGATCAATATTGGCGGTAACAAGGTTTCTCCTGAAGAAGTGGAAGGCGTTCTCCTGCAGAGTTGCATGGCCGAGGATCTCGCGGTGAGCACCCTGCCGAATCCGGACGGCATCGACGAACTATATGTGCTGGTGGCTGACATCAGCATCAGCAACGACGCACTGATCCAGGCAGTCGTTGCTGCTCTGGGGCCGAACTTCGGCCACGTCCGCATCGCGCGAGTCGACAGGATTCCCCGCAGCGCTGCCGGCAAGGTCCAGCGCGCAGCTCTGCGCGAGCTGCTGGCCAGGCTGACACCGTCCGCGGCTTAGGCCGCGGGGCATGCACGCCCAAAGGCAAGGCGCACGATTTCTGCGCTCCGTGCTCTAATCGCAGCATGCAGATTCCCAAGCCATCTCGCACCTTGCTTTGCTTGATCGGCGCTGTCGTCTACGCGGCGCTGTGCGGGACGCTGGTGCAGGCGGCCAGTGCGCAGGTTGCGGCCGGCACTCGCCCGTTGATCCTGATTTCGATCGACGGCTTTCGCGCCGATTACCTCGACCGCGGTCTCAGTCCCAATCTGGCTGGGTTGGCACGAGATGGTGTTCGCGCCAAGGCCATGCGGCCAGCGTTTCCCTCGGTCACTTTTCCAAATCATTTCACCATCGTGACCGGACTTTATCCCGACCATCACGGCATCATCGACAATACCTTCGAGGATGCAGCGCTGCCTGGCAAATTTCGCATGAGCACCACCGATCCTGCCTGGTGGTCTGGCGGCACGCCCATCTGGGTTTCTGCAGAACAGCAGGGCATTCCCACAGCGACCGAATTCTGGCCCGGCTCTGAAGTCTCGTTTCATGGGGTGCGGCCCGAGCACTGGGAGCACTTCGATCATGCCAAATCGGGTGATGCACGGGTTGATTCGCTGCTCGCGTGGCTTGATCTTCCAGCAGCCCAGCGGCCGCGCTTTCTGACTCTTTATTTTGACATCGTCGATGGCGCCGGGCATATCGGCGGACCGGATTCGCCCCAGGTCAACCAAGCAATCGAGAACACCGATGCCTCGATCGGCCGGCTGCTCGATGGTCTGCGCGTGCGCCACATTGACGCTGATCTGATCGTTCTTGCCGACCACGGCATGCTGTCGACCGCGCCTGAGCGGACCATCGTGATCGACGATGTCGTCGACCTCAAAGCGGCGCGTCCGATCTTCATCGATGCAGTCGCAGGTTTCGCAATCGCCCCCGGACCGGCCGGAGACGCGGCCGAGGCTGCCTTGCTGCGGGCACAGCCCCACATGACCTGCAGTCGCAAGCAGGAGCTGCCAGCGCGCCTGCATTACGGCACCAATCCGCGCATCCCGGCCGTCATCTGCATTGCCGAGCCGGGGTATCTGATTGAGACGCGCGCGCGCATCGCGGAGCGCAGCGTGCCACTGCTTGGCGAGCACGGCTATGACCCGGCGACGCCTGAAATGGCCGCTCTTTTCATCGCTCATGGTCCGGATTTTCGCCAGCACCTCGAGATCGAGCCGTTCGATAACGTCGACGTCTATCCGCTCATGGTCAAGATGCTCGGCATCCGCGGTGAGCCCAATGACGGCAATCCCCAGACTTTGAGTTCCATCCTCAAGCCTTAGCAGGTCGCGTTGTCGGCGTGGGTGCGGCACTTGCTAGAGACCGCAATCTTAAATTCCATTGTTGTCAGCAAAGGATTGAACCTTGGCGTTTCTCGCACCGATCAAGCGCTATTATCAGCGCGTGTCGCAGTTCAGCCAGGCGCTGGCTGCGCATCCGGATCCGCTGGTCGAGGCGGGCAATTGGGTTGCATTGATCATCGGCACCCATCTGCCTCTGTGGCCTCTTTACGTGCTCTGGTCCGCCGGATGGCAGGCGTGGCCGAGCTCGCTGGCGACCATCGCCTACACCCCCATTTTCCTGGCGGTGCCGTTGGTGTCACGCCGCAACGGTCGCCTCGGGCGTATCTTCTTGATGCTGGCGAGCGTTGGCAATACCGAGTTCACGCGCTGGGTACTGGGCGCCAACACCGGCACGGAACTGTTCTTTGTACCCTGCGCAATGCTGGCTGCCATCCTGTTTCGACGTCAAGAACGCTGGCTGATGGTGACCTTCTCGATGTTTCCGGTGGCCGTGTGGTATCTGTCTCGCGATTTCACGCCCACTGGTCTGCATCACTACGACGCGAGAAGCGCGCAGAATCTGTTCGTGCTCAATGCCTTGAGCGTCGGCGTTCTCGCCACTTCATTTGGCTGGCTGCAGGCCAATATTTACACGCGCATGGAGCGCCGCTGAGGGCGCAGGGCAGGGCGCGTCGAGCCAGACTCCAGCACACCGATCAAGGTCCCGGTGACAGCCAACGGGCCTGGAGACGCGCCTTGATGTCACCTAGGCGCGAGGCGTCCACATCGGACACAAGCACGTAGGCAAAACCGTCCTGGCGCCAGCTCAGTGAATGAAAGCCGTTGATCGAGAACGCGGCGGCCAGGTGTTCGGGCGCGATCGTGTCCGGTAGCGCATAGAGGTCAATCAGGTGACTCTTGAAGCCATACACCATGACGGGCACCGGGGTGCCGGAGAAATAGCCGCGCCGCCCACCCAGCAGGGGATATCCTCCATCACTCAGATCAACAACACTGGGCGAGACGCCGAGCTCCTTGCTGAGCCAGGGCTTGACCGTATGCCGGTCCGACGAGGCGACTTCAATTGCGGTGGTGGTGACCAGGGCACGTGCGTGATCCGAGGCCAGCGCCACCAGTGGCAGG
>CAZZVZ010000454.1:0-2969 GCA_964657655.1 Gammaproteobacteria bacterium
CGCGCGTAATTGCCACTGGAGCAGGCACGCATGACCTCTGACAGCGAACTGCTGATTGGGGTCATGTCAGGGACCAGCATGGACGGGGCCGATGCGGTCCTGGCCGCCTTTCATGGTGCGCGCATCGAGGTCGTTGCGCATCATCATCTGCCCTACGACCACGCTCTGCGGCAGCGCCTCTTTGCCCTTCAGACCAAGAGTGACAACGAGCTCGAACATGCCCTGCTGGTGGCGCAGGATCTGGCGCACCACTATGCGGCTGTGATCACGCAACTGATCGATCAGCAGCCTCGCTTGAAAAGTGGGTTGCGCGCAGTGGCGGTTCATGGCCAAACCATCCGGCATCGCCCGAGCCTCGGCTTTACGCTGCAGCTCAACGCGCCGGCGCTCTTGGCCGAGCTGCTCGAGCTCGATGTGATCTGCGACTTCAGAACGCGCGACGTGGCAGCAGGCGGCCAGGGTGCTCCGCTGGTACCTGCGTTTCATGCGTGCGTGTTCGGCGATCCGCACGAGCATCGCGCGGTACTCAATCTGGGCGGCATGGCCAACCTGACCGACCTGCCGCCAGGCGCGATTGATCAGCAGGTCACCTTGCGCGGCTGGGACACGGGTCCTGGCAACGTGCTGCTCGATTACTGGTTCAAGGTCTCGCATCCAGACAGCGACGAAATGTTCGATCGGGGTGGCGCGTTCGCAGGCCAAGGGCAGGTCGACCAGGCGTTGCTGGCTCGCCTCATGGACGACCCCTGGTTTCTCTTGCCGCCCCCCAAGAGCACCGGGCGCGAACAGTTCGACGGGCACTGGCTGCAACAGCGCTTGAAGCAGGTCGCCACGCCCGCGCCGGCAGACGTTCAGGCGACGCTCTCGCAGCTCAGCGCAGAGAGCGCGGCCAGCATGCTGGCGCGCGAGATGCCATCGACCGAGCGTCTTATAGTGTGTGGCGGTGGCGTGTACAACCAGGATTTGATGGCCCGGCTCGAAAAGGCCGTGGCAGCTCAGCTGTCACGCAGCATCGCCGTGGTCTCGAGCGGGCGGATGGGCGTGCTGCCCGAGCACGTCGAAGCTGCAGCATTCGCATGGCTCGGTCACTGCTACCTGCATCGCCGGGCCGGCAACAGCGCGTCGGTCACCGGTGCGCGCGGCCCCAGAGTGCTCGGCGCCCTCTATCCAGGCGCGCCTGCTTGAGAAATCGTGAAGTTTCAAAGCAAAGAGCCGGTGTGCGTGGCATCACCGGCTCTTGCTGCGCATGCCCGGCTGACGCCGGGTCCCGCCAAACTCAGACCGAGAACGAGGATCCGCAACCGCAAGTGGTGGTTGCGTTGGGGTTCTTGATGACGAACTGGGCGCCCTCGAGATCGTCCTTGTAATCGATCTCGGCGCCGACCAGATACTGGTAGCTCATCGAGTCGATCAGCAGCGTGACGCCATTCTTGACCATCGCGGTGTCGTCCTCGTTGGTCACTTCGTCGAAAGTAAAGCCATACTGAAAGCCGGAGCAGCCGCCGCCCTGCACGAACACGCGCAGTTTCAGCTCGGGATTGCCTTCCTCGTCGATCAGTTCCTTCACCTTCAGCGAAGCTGATTCGGTGAACACCAGCGCTGCTGGGATTTCGGCTACTGCATTCATTCGTCTCTCCTTCAATTCGCCCGACTCATATGGAGCCGGGCGGCAAAATTTCAAGTGCCAGGCAGCTTAGCCGTTATTGGCAGCCAGCTTCAGACCGGGGCGCTCGCCATCTTCGTCGACGTGCACCAGGTTACCTTCCACGATGGCACCGTGATGCATCTCAAGGGCGCGGTAACGCACGTTGCCAGTCACGCGCGCACGGGGTTGCAGTTCCAGCAGTTCGCTCGCAAAAACCGGTCCGTCGATGGTGCCGTTGACGACCAGGTGGCTGGCGACGATTTCGCCTGTCACGCGCGCCTGCTCGCTGATCACCAGCATGCTCGATGCGTCTGCATCGGCCAGCACGTTGCCACGCACTTCTCCGTCGATGCGAAGGCCGCCCACGAAATGCACATTGCCTTCGATGCGCGTGGTCGCGCCGATCAAGCTATCAATGGTATTTTTTGCACCGGACTTTTTGCTGAACATCGCATACCCCGAAATGTTTGGTCAGCGTCTTGCATCAAGACGATTCAATCAACTGCAACTGTTTGCTGGCTGCGCACGATGCCGTGCTCGAGAAGACGTGCTTCGACCTGCTTGACGACGGCACCTTCTGGCACCTTGAACGTTCCCTCAAGCCGTTTGAAAAAACGAAAGCTCAACTGGTAGGCCTTGGCATCGCCTGGAACGTTCGGATCCGGCAAATTTATCATAGCAGCTTTACCCTGCTGCTGCAGGGTCACAGTCAACTGTAGATCCCCGCTAAAAGCGTGGTCATTACTCCCCCCCTGCGTGATCAGCATGCGGTAGTCGATCTGGTCGGGAGACGCGTCCTTGGTGACCACCAGCCGCTTGATCGCCACGCCGCCAGTGGGGGAATTGGCCGACAGGTTGTCGAAGAACGCCACGTCGTCCTTGAGCTTGGCGTTTTCCATGGCCAGGTCGCGAATCTGGTTACCGAGCTGTGCCTGGGTCGAGGTCTCGATATCGAGGCGCGCCTGGGCAGCGCCTGCGGCGGCGCTCAAGCGCGCATTCTCGGCGCGCAGTGCGACGTTGTCCTGGCGCAGTGTGACCACTTCCTCGTTCAGGTTGCGGCCAAACCCGGCGAACGATTTGCCGGTCTGGTAGAGCCAGAAGCCGCCGAGAGCCACCAGCGCCAGCACCACCACGAGGACACCGATGCGCATCGGCCAGGGCACATGGGTACGCACCGTCATGCGCGGAGCGCTGATCGACATGCGGCGGCGAAGCAGCTTGTATTTCACGCGTCAGGGCGACAGCGGAATCTGCGTCAGACCTGTGGTCTCGGCGAGGCCAAACATCAGGTTCATGACTTGCACGCCCTGCCCCGAGGCGCCTT
>CAZZVZ010000455.1:0-2967 GCA_964657655.1 Gammaproteobacteria bacterium
CCTCTATCGACGCGTCCACCACTTCCCCCGATCAAAAAGCTTTCATCTCCCACAAACACTCCGCAACTTCATCATTCGCCGACTACGAGCCCAAGCGCATTGCAGAGTTTGGCGTCACAGCCATGATCAAGTTCTTCGCTCAGATGCGTAACCCACGCCGCGAGCCACCCAGGCATAGTTGATTAACATCCTTGCCATCGTAATGCGTGCTGCGAGCGACTGGGGCTTGCGAGCCAGCCACTTCTTGAGGATCGGCTCCTTGCTCGCGAAAGGGATTGAACTTTGGTATCCCCCGCACATGCACGTCTGCTCTTTGATCAGCGCAAGCCCATTATAAAAGTGGAACAATTTTTGATCGCCGCCAGGAAAACGCTCATCCGTCTGACGGAGCTTGCCCGCCATGGAGTCAAGCACGTCGAACCGCTCAGACATAAGCAGCGGTTCAATTTGGTTGTAATAAGCCTGGATGGCATCGGGCTCAGCATGGCTGCTCGATGGCGCGATGCAGAGGCAGGCAAAAAGACTAATGAAGTAAACCAGTGAAGGCAGCCGCATATGAATCTTGGTTAGTCAGTCGCAGAAACTGAATTCGTACCCTTCCTTGTCAGGCCTGTCTCGCGACCAATCCGGCAGAGGGCTGGGCCAGCAATCATGACTGAAGCGAATGCCAGCGCGGCTGACAACAGCTCGATTTCGAGTCGAGTCGACTAAACGTTGAACCGGAAGTGCATGACGTCGCCGTCCTTGACGATGTACTCCTTGCCTTCCAGACGCATCTTGCCTTTTTCCTTGGCACCGGTTTCGCCCTTGCAGGCGATGTAGTCGCTGTATCCGATGACTTCTGCACGAATGAATCCACGTTCGAAATCGGTGTGAATGGCACCCGCCGCCTGCGGCGCGGTCGCACCGACGCGCACAGTCCATGCGCGCACTTCCTTCACACCGGCTGTGAAATAGGTTTGCAGACCGAGCAATGAATAGGCGGCGCGAATCAGCCGGTCAAGACCCGGTTCGTGCATGCCCATGTCTTCCAGAAATACCTGCTTGTCAGCGTCATCGAGCTCGGCGATTTCTGCTTCTACCGAGGCGCAGATGGCGACCACCGGCGCATGCTGTTCAGCGCCGTAGCGCACCAGCTTTTCAAGTAACGGGTTGTCGACGAAGCCATGATCGGACACGTTGCCGACATACATGGCAGGCTTGGCCGTGATCAGGCAAAGCGGCTTGATCAGCATCGCCTCTTCATCGGTCAGCGCCATGGAGCGTACCGGCTGCGCCTGATCAAGGTGAGCACGCACCCGTTCCAGTAGCGGCACCAGTTTGCTGGCTTCCTTGTCATTTCCCGATCGCGCTGCCTTGGCATAGCGGTGATAACTCTTGTCGACCGTGGCAAGATCGGCGAGCGCCAGTTCAGTTTGAATCACCTCGATGTCGGCCAGCGGGTCGACCTTGTTGAGCACGTGAATCACATTTGGATCTTCGAAGCAGCGCACCACGTTGACGATGGCGTCGGTCTCGCGGATGTGTGCGAGAAACTGATTGCCCAGACCTTCGCCTTTTGAGGCGCCTGCAACCAGACCTGCGATATCAACGAATTCGACCACCGCTGGCAGCGAGCGCTCAGGATTGACGATGGCGGCCAGTTCGGCGATGCGGCCGTCGGGCACTTCCACGATGCCGACGTTTGGCTCGATGGTACAAAAGGGGTAGTTCTCGGCAGCAATGCCGGCCTTGGTCAGGGCATTAAACAGGGTCGACTTGCCGACGTTGGGCAGTCCGACGATACCGCATTGAAGGCCCATGATGGCGATCCGCAAAAAGGCTCGATTCTACTCTTGCCGGCCCCTGCGCCTGAAAGCTAGAACGACTGCAGCTGAAAGCTCTGCGGATCCTGGGCGAAGGCGAGAAAGGCGTGGCACATGGCTTCGCAGCGCTTGACGATGTCGCGCCACTGGGCCGCACGTGCCAGGTGATCCTGCTTGAAACGGTAGAAGTCCTGACGTTCCGGCAGATGGCCGCCCGGCAGGCTTGCCAGAAATTTGGGTGAAGGGGCAAGCACGATCAGGTTGTCGGTGGCCGGTCCGGTCTGGCGGCGCCAGCTGAACGACTTGTCGAGCCATCCGGGCACCACGTGATCGACAAAGTGGGGATAGAGCACCAGACCTTCGCGATTCTGCCAGGGCCAGGCCAGGTGATAGTCGATCAGGCCGCCATCCCAGTAGAGCCCAGGCGCAGCGCCGGGTGGATTGATCACCGGCGCGGCCACAAGCGGAATCGAGCCCGAGGCGAGTAGGGCGTCGATGCGGTTCTGGTTCGTCAGCGGGACCTGTTGCAGACCGAACGAATCAAATGCAGCTACCGCCAGTTCGCCTTCGACGAACACCACGCGCTCAAAGAAATGCGCAAGGCGCTGGCGCGAGGCTGCGTTGGTCAGGGCTGCAGCACCAAAGCGGGCCAGCGAATAGCGCGATGCCAGGAGACCGCGGGCGCGCGACGTCACCACCGCGAGGTGATAGCCGGGGTCGTGCTCTGGTTGATCCTGATCGATGCTGGCCACAATTGCGCGGCATTGAATACTGACGTCCTGCTCGGACGGCTTCGGACCGTAGCGCTGCTCGATATAGGCGTTGCAAAGGCGGCGCAGCGCCTGTGGCGCATCGGGCCTGCTTCCGGCCGCAAGACGCCAAGCGCCAATCGATGCGCCGACCAGGAGCCTCGGCGCTGCGGGCCGTGCCCGTTTTAGCCAGTCGCCAAACAGCAATTCGTCGAGCGCGATCAGGCCAAGACCCTTGGGGCCGCCCGCCGCAGCCACCAGCGTCGTGACATCCTCGGGACGCAGGCCGCGTGCCGAAATGGTCTCGCGCGCCTTGTTGCCGACCCGAATGCTCAACACCTCCTGGGGGCTTAGACGGTTATGCATGCGAAGGAAGGCCAACGCCCAGCACGCATGCGGCGGGACACAAGATG
>CAZZVZ010000456.1:0-2957 GCA_964657655.1 Gammaproteobacteria bacterium
CGTCCACGGATCGGTGCCGTCATCGGAGCGGCCCAGTTGTGTGATGGCGTACGACACTTCAGGAAAGGAGCGCAGCACGCGCCGCAACTCGCCTGCCATTTCACTTGCCTTGTCGAGCGACAGGCCGGTTGGCATCTGCACCTGGAGCCACAAGGTCCCCTCATCAAGGTTGGGCAGAAATTCCCGCCCTGCAGTCGCGCCAAGAAGCACGACGGCGACGAGGGCAACACTGCCTGCTAGATAGGCGACCCAGGTGCGCGCCAGCAGCCAGGTCAGTGCGTGCTGGTAGCGCAGCGTGAGCCAGATCAGCGGGCGATTTTCAAAGGCCTTCTGTGGCGCCTTCAAGGCTGCGAAGGCGAGCCCTGGAATCAGCAGCAGCGCGCACAGCAGCGCGCCGAACAGTGCGTAGCTGACGGTAAAGGCCATCGGCGAGAACAGTTTCGCTTCAGCCCGCTGAAAGGCGAACAGCGGAAAGTAGGCGGTGATGATGATGAGCGTGGCAAAGAAGATGGGACGCCCCACTTCACTCAAGGTCTCGAGCACATCCTCATCGGTCAATGCCACCTCGGGCGTCGCCTCGCGCCGGCGCAGCAGCGCTTCCATCACCACGATGGCGCCGTCGACGATGATGCCGAAGTCGATCGCGCCAAGCGAAAATAGGTTGGCCGGCATCTTGGTCAGGTTCATGAAAATGAACACGCTGATCAGCGCCATGGGAATGGCAACAGCTGCCACGATGGCGCTGCGCGGACTGCCCAGAAACAGAATCAGGACGATGCACACCAGCCCGACACCTTCGAGCACGGTATGGCCGACCTTGGTGACGGTGAGCTGCACCAGGTCGTCGCGATCGATGTAGGGCACGATGCGCACGCTGTCGGCGGCAAGCTTGCGGTTGAGCTGGTCGACCTTGGCGTGCACGCCTTTTAAGACTTCCGAGGCGTTCTGGTATTTGAGCATCAGCACGATGCCTTCGACCGTGTCGGGATTGGCATCCTTGCCAAGGATGCCTTCGCGCTCCTGGTGGCCGTAGCTTAATTTGCCGAGATCGCTCACCAGGACAGGGGTGCCTGCCGACTGCTTGACCACGATATTGCCAAGATCGTCGAGGCTGTGCACCTGGCCGATGCCGCGCACCACGTAGCTCTGCTCGCCGCGCGCGATGCGCCCGCCACCGGCATTGGCACTGTTGGCATTGATGGCGCTGGTGACGTCGTTCAGGACCACGCCAAAGCGTTCCATCTGGTGCGCATCGAGTTCAAGCCTGAACTCCTTGGTGAAGCCGCCGAAGTTATTGACGTCGACCACGCCGCTCACCTGACGCAACGCCGGAATCACGGTCCAGCGCTGGATCTCGGACAGCTCCATCAGATTCTTGACGTCTGACTCCAGCGTGTAGCGGTAGATCTCGCCATTGGGCGACGACACCGGGTCGAGCGAGGGTGTGACGCCTTGCGGCAAGCTCACCTGGCCGATGCGGTCGAGCACACGCTGGCGCGAGAAATAGTCTTCGCTGCCGTCCTTGAACACCAGCGTGATGAGCGACAGGGCAAAGGTGCTGCTCGAGCGGATCGTGACCAGTCCGGGGGTATTGGAGAGCGCCCGTTCCAGCGGCGTCGTAATCTGCTGCTCGACCTCTTCGGCTGCAAGCCCTGGTACCTGGGTGGTGACCTGGGCGGTGACATCGCTCAGATCGGGATACGCCTCGACCGCCATGTTCTTCCAGGAACCATAGCCCAGAGCCGCCAGCAGCAACGCAATGACCCACACCAGATGACGCCGGCGAAAGCACATCGCGATGATCTGGTTAATCATTCAGCAGCACTCCGCCGCGAACCACCACGCGATCGCCGGCCTTGACGCCCGACACGATATGCACCACGTCCCCGTCTTCGCTGCCGATCACGACATTGCGGCGCTCGAATACCCAGGGCGCGACCTCCACCAGCACAGTGGTGCTGTCGTTGTTCATCAACAGGGCCGAAGACGGCAGGCTGGCTGTGGCAGGGAGTGAGATGGCAAGCGACACCGTGGCGTACATGTTGGGCTTGAGCCGCGCGTCACGATTGGCCATGCGGATCCGTGCCACCACGCGCCGGCTGTCGGCGTCGATCACGGCGCCAACCGAGCTGACGCTGCCATGCAGCACCTGTTTCGGAAAGGCGGCCAGTACGATCTCGGCATTGAGCCCTCGCACCACCTGTGCGCTGCTGTCTTCGGGGATTCTTGCGCTGATCCAGACGCTGTCGAGATTGGCGATGGTCATGAGTGGCGCGGTGACGTCGTTGACCAGACTGCCGGCGCCGACATTGAGGGCGGTGACGACGCCACCCTGGCTCGCGCGGATGACCAGCTGTCTGCCGCTCGTGCCGACCGCATCGGAGGTAATCGCGTTGAGCCGCCCTTCAGCCCGTTCGGACTCGGCGCGCGCCTGGGCATCGGCGCTGACCGCCTGCTCCAGATCCTTTTGCGCGATCGCGCCTGCGTCGTTGACGCCGCGCGCGCGCTCAAGTGCGCGCTGGGCCAGTTTCTGGGCGTCTTTCGCCTTGTCGACATCAGCCACGGCCTGGGTCAGATCGGGTGAATCAAGTACCGCCAGGACCTGATGCGCCTCGACCCGATCGCCGACATTCACGGCAACGCGCGTCACGCGCCCTGCAAGTGGTGCCAGAATGGTCGCCACCGAAGCGGCGTCGGCCTCGACCACGGCAGGCACATCCAAGGCGTGAGTGGACGCAGATTGCGCCACCTCGGCGACCACCAGGCGCTGTCGCAATGGCGAATTTTCCGGCACGCGGACGCGTGCGCCTTCTGTGACCATCATGGGGGCAGGTTCTGCATCGGGCTTGCTTGATGGGACACCGGCCCGGACCCACATCGCGCCAGCGGCGATGCCAAGTGTCACCAGCACGATCCCAAGGCGCGATGCAAGGCGAGATTTCTGACGATCGAGTTCC
>CAZZVZ010000457.1:0-2943 GCA_964657655.1 Gammaproteobacteria bacterium
TGAGGACATCGAAATGTTGCGCGATGCGGTGCGCACCTTTGCCGACAAGGAAATCGCACCGATCGCAGCCGAGATCGATCGTTCGGACCAGTTCCCCATGCCGTTGTGGAAGAAGATGGGCGACCTGGGCATCCTTGGCATGACGGTGTCGGAGGAATACGGTGGCGCACAGATGGGGTATCTGGCGCACATGATCGCCATGGAGGAAATCTCCCGCGGCTCGGCCTCGATCGGCCTTTCCTACGGCGCGCATTCCAATCTGTGCGTCAACCAGATCCATCGCAATGGCAGCGAGGCGCAGAAGAAAAAGTATCTGCCGAGGCTGGTGTCGGGTGAGCACGTCGGTGCACTTGCCATGAGCGAGCCCAATGCCGGCTCGGACGTGGTCAGCATGAAGCTGCGCGCCGAGCGGCGCGGCAGTGACTATGTGCTCAATGGCACCAAGATGTGGATCACCAATGGCCCGGACTGCGACACGCTGGTGGTGTACGGCAAGACCGATCCCGAAATGGGCGCGCGCGGCATGACGGCCTTCATCGTCGAGCGCGGCATGCCCGGATTCAGCGTCGCACAAAAGCTCGACAAGCTTGGCATGCGCGGTTCCTCGACCGGTGAACTGGTGTTCGAAAACGTGGTGGTGCCAGGCGAGAATATCCTGGGTGCCGAAGGTGGCGGCACCAAGGTGCTGATGAGCGGCCTCGATTACGAACGTGCCGTGCTGTCGGGTGGCCCGCTTGGCATCATGGAAGCCGCCATGGAAGCGGTGGTGCCCTACATCCACGACCGCAAGCAGTTCGGCCAGAGCATCGGCGAATTCCAGTTGATCCAGGGCAAGGTGGCCGACATGTACACCACCCTGCAGGCCTGTCGCGCCTACTGCTATACGGTGGGCAAGAACCTCGACCAGCTTGGCAGTGCTCATGTGCGCCAGGTGCGCAAGGACTGTGCGGGTGTGATTCTCTACTGCGCCGAGAAGGCCACCTGGATGGCAGGTGAAGCGATCCAGATCCTGGGCGGCAACGGCTATATCAACGATTATCCGACTGGTCGCCTGTGGCGCGATGCCAAGCTCTATGAGATCGGCGCGGGTACCAGCGAAATCAGGCGCATGCTGATCGGCCGCGAGCTGTTCAGCGAGACGATGTAATGAACGATGCAATCAGGAGCATTCAAATGACGGACGATCCAATCGTCATCGTTGGTGCAGCACGCACGCCGATGGCAGCCTTCCAGGGCGAATTCTCAAGTGTCACCGCACCCGAGCTCGGCTCGGTGGCGATCCGTGCCGCGCTCGAACGTTCAGGTGTGGCCCCTGACGCGGTCGACGAAGTGGTGTTTGGCTGTGTGCTGCCCGCAGGTCAGGGCCAGGCACCGGCACGCCAGGCGGCGCTCGGCGCTGGCCTTCCGCTGGATGTCGCCTGCAGCACCGTCAACAAGATGTGCGGCTCGGGCATGAAGGCCACCATGATGGCCTACGACGCCCTACTTGCCGGCAGCGCCGACATCGTGGTGGCGGGTGGCATGGAAAGCATGACCAACGCACCGTATCTGATGCCCAAGGGCCGCGGCGGCTACCGCATCGGTCACGGCACACTTTACGATCACATGATGCTCGACGGTCTGGAAGACGCCTACGACAAGGGTCGCGCCATGGGCACCTTCGGCGAGGATTGCGCCGACAAGTACCACTTCACGCGCGAGGCGCAGGATGCCTTCGCAGTCGAATCGGTGACGCGCGCCCAGACAGCTGCCAAGAACGGCTGGTTCGCAGATGAAATTGCACCGGTCACCGTCAAGGGCAAGGGGGGCGACACCGTGATCGACAGCGACGAGGGTCCGCGCAGGATCAAGACCGAAAAAATAGCCGGATTGAAGCCCGCCTTCAAGAAGGATGGCACGATTACCGCGGCAAGCTCGAGCTCGATCAATGATGGCGCAGCAGCACTCGTCCTGATGAAGCAATCGCAGGCCAAAAAGCTCGGGCTCAAGCCGCTGGCGCGCATTCTCGGCCATTCAAGTCACGCCCAGGCGCCGGGATGGTTCACCACCGCGCCGGTGGCCGCCATCCAGAAGCTGTACGACAAGCTCGGCCTTGGCACCAAGGATTTCGACCTGTTCGAGATCAACGAGGCGTTCGCAGTGGTCCCGATGGCGGCCATGGAAGAGCACGGTATCGGCCGTGACATCGTCAACATCCACGGCGGCGCCTGCGCCCTCGGCCATCCGATCGGCGCTTCAGGTGCGCGTATCCTCGTCACCCTGATGGGTGCGCTCAAGCGCACCGGCAAGAAACGCGGCCTGGCGTCGCTTTGCATCGGCGGCGGCGAGGCCACCGCGCTTGCCATCGAGATGATGTGAGCCTCTAGAACAAGGAGACCGCAGGTGAAGAAACACATCTCTTCGGGATCGAAGTTCGAAGCGATTGCGGGATACAGCCGCGCGCTGGTCGATCCTCCCTATGTGTTCGTGTCCGGCACCACGGGCTTTGACTACCAGACCATGCAGATCTCGGCCGACCTGGCAGAACAGACCGAGCAGGCCATGGTCAACATTGCAGCGGCGCTTAAGCAGGCAGGCGCTGGTCTCGATGATGTGGTCAAGGTGACCTATTACCTGACCGCCAAGGGTCAGTTCGACATCATCGGGCCGATCGTGGGGCGCTACTTCGCGCGCGCCAGGCCAGCGGCCAGTGCCGTGCTGGTCGGTCTGGTCGACGAGCGCATGCTGATCGAGATCGAGGTCATGGCGCGACTTCCTGGGGCGCCCGCATGATCCTTGGCGCCGAGCACGAGATGGTGCGCGATGCGGTGCGCGATTACGCGCAGGCCGAGATCATGCCGCATGCCGCCCAATGGGATCGCGATGCCACCTTTCCGAAGGATGCGCTGCGCGGTCTGGCACAGCTTGGCTGCTTTGGCGTGACGGTTCCCGAAGCGCTCGGCG
>CAZZVZ010000458.1:0-2934 GCA_964657655.1 Gammaproteobacteria bacterium
GATTCCTCCCGTCACGAACACCACATCCTGGGTCGCCATGCTGCGCTTGAGCTGGGCAGTAATCGCGCTGCGGTCATCAGGCAGATAGTGCGCCCATGCCAATGCCAGACCACGCGCTTCGAGCAGGCCGATGACGTGTTCGAGATGCTTGTCGGAGCGCCGCCCGGAGAGAATTTCATCGCCGATGATGGTCAGGCCAAAACGGGGTTGCGTCACGTTCGTCTACTCCTTGGATGGCGGCTCGATGCCGCCCTTTTCATTCATTGTGCCCTCAAGCCACTGCTAGCGCTGCAGAGTTTCCCATACCTTGTTGAGTCGCTTCACTGACACCGGCATGGGCGTTTTCAGTTCCTGCGCGAAGATGGCGACGCGCAGTTCCTGCAACAACCAGAAGTAGTCGGCCAGCTGCCCATCATTGTGGCCGCGACGCGCCTGCACGGTCTTGCGCCAGCGCGCTTCAAGCGGTGCGATCTCCGCCTGCCAGCGCTGGTCGCGCAACGGCTCGGCGCGCAGCTTGTCGACGCGAACCCCGATCGCGCGCAGGTAGCGCGGCACGTGCACAAACTGCTGGTAAGGGGTGTCGCGCACGAAGTCGCGCCCCACCAGCTCCTTGGCCTGGCTTTGCATGTCGCCAAAGGCGGCAGCATGGCTCTTGACGCTGGTGAGTTTCTTTTGCAGGCTGGCATATTCAGCGAGGATGACTTCGCACTGGCGTGCGATCTCCTGCGCGATCAGTGACAGTCGTGAGCGACCCTCCTTGAGGCGCTGCGCGAAACTGTCGGCGTCGAAAGGCAGCGGATCGGCGAGACAGGCGCGATCGAGCGCCAGATCGACGATCTGCTGGCGCAGCATTTCAGCCGTGCCAAGACTCATGTAGAGCATCGACATGCCACTCATCGCGGCCAGCGTTTTCTCGATTGACTTGAGAGGCTCCTTCAGTTGCAGCGCAAACAGACGGCGCAAGCCGAGGCGATGAATGCGGCGTGCCTCGTCAGCATCATCGAACACCTGCAATCCGCAAAAATCCCGGCAGTCCACCAGCGCCGGATATCCGATCAGTGTCTGTGAGCCGCGCTGCAGTTCAAGCAACTCCGGCAATTCGCCAAAGCTCCAGTCCGTCACGGGGTGACCCGCGACGCGACGCTTGCTCGCGGGCAGCGGCGGCGTGGCTGCCGTTGCCGCCGGTGACTGGCGCGAGACGCGATCTCGCTCGAAGTCATGACCGCCGCCAGTCACCTGCGCAGCACCTGAACGCGCCGCCTCAAAGGCAGCCTGAAACTGGCGCTGGGCATGACCACCCAGTTCAGCGCGCAGCGCGGCGATATTGCGTCCTGCCGCCAGCTGCCTGCCATGCTCGTCGATCACCCTGAAATTCATCTCCAGGTGCGCCGGCACGGTTTCCGCCTTGAAATCGCTTTCGCGCACCGACAGGCCGCGCGCTTCGCGCAAATGCGCGATGAGCGCTGCGATCAGGCTCGTGCGCGGCGCAATGTCCTGATGCTGCGCCATGAACTCTTCAACGTAGCCAGGGACCGGCACCAGGCTGCGGCGGATGCGCTGCGGCAGCGACTTGACCAGGAACTGCAGCTTGTCGGCCAGCATGCCGGGGACCAGCCAGTCGCAGTGCGCCGCGTCGACCTGGTTGAGCGCATAGATCGGCACGGTCATGGTGACACCATCGCGGCTGGTGCCAGGCTCGAACTGGTAGTCGAGCGCCAGCGTGACGCCTGCCATCTCGATCGATTTTGGAAAAGCCCTGGTGGTGATGCCGGCCGCATCGTGGCGCATCAGGGCTTCACGCGACAGCCTAAGAAGGTTCGGCTCGCTGACCGCATGCTTGGCGAACCAGGCCTCGAACTGACGCTGGTCGGTGACGTCTTTGGGGATGCGCTGATCAAAAATCGCAACGATCAGCTCTTCGTCGACCAGCACGTCAGGACGCCGCGCCTTGTGCTCGAGTCGCTCGATCTCCTCGATCAGGCGGCGGTTGTGCAGCATCATGGCCTTGACCCCACTTTGATGCGCCTCGTAACTGTCTTCGCGCAGTCCATTGACCAGACCATCTCGAATCAGCATGGTGCGCGCCGCGTTTGCGTCGTACTGCGCATAATCGACACGGCGCTGCTGATAGACCGTCAGACCATACAGGGTGGCGCGCTGCATGGCAGTGGCGCGCCCGGAGCCCTTCTCCCAATGCGCGTCACCGATGGAGGTCTTCAGGAGATGCGCCCCCACCTTCTCGAGCCACTGCGGCTCGATCTTGGCGACGGTGCGGGCATAGAGGCGACTGGTCTCGATCAATTCTGCGGCCATGACCCAGCGCCCCGGCTTCTTCTGCAGCGACGAGCCCGGCCAGATCAGGAACTTGATGGCACGCGCACCCAGGAAATTGTTTTCTGTCTCGCTCTTGAGACCGATATTGCCAAGCAGGCCGGTCAGCAGGGCAAGGTGCAGCTGCTCGTAGGTCGCTGCCAGCGGATTGATGCGCCAGCCCAGTTCCGACACGGTGGCATGCAGCTGGCGCTGCACATCCTGCCATTCGCGCATGCGCATTGGCGAGATGAAGTTCTCGCGGCAGGTGTCACGCAACTGACGCTGCGATTTCCTGTGGGTGACCTGCTCCTGGTACCAGTTCCACAGCTTCAAATCGGACATGAATTCCGAACGATCGTCGGCAAAGCGCTTGTGCGCCTGGTCGGCCGCCGCCTGCGCTTCGAGCGGCCGGTCGCGCGGATCCTGGACCGACAGCGAGGCCGCCAGAATCAGCATCTCGGCGACGCAATCGCTCTCGCGCGCCGCCAGCATCATGCGTGCGATACGCGGATCAAGCGGCAGGCGTGCCAGTTCGCGTCCGGTATCGGTCAGGTTATTGCGCTCATCGACCGCATTGAGTTCCAAGAGCAGCTGATAGCCATCTGCAATGGCGCGTCCGCT
>CAZZVZ010000459.1:0-2934 GCA_964657655.1 Gammaproteobacteria bacterium
TCCCTCGGGCGGACTTTCTGTCCAAGGGCCACCCGCTCGGTGCCACGGGCCTTGCGCAGTGCTATGAGCTGACACTGCGTCTAAGGGGCGAGGCGCAGGCGCGTCAGGTGCAGGACGCGCGTCTTGCGCTTCAGCACAACCTCGGACTCGGTGGCGCATGCGTGGTGACGCTGTACGAACGCGTCGACTAGAAAGAACGCGTGGCGGCCGGCATCGGGCGCGCAGCTCGGTGCGCAGTTCAGCGCGCAGTTCAGTGTGCAGGTCGCATCAAGTCATCATCGTTCCGATCGAAAATCCGCGGACTGAAGCTGGCAGCATTTTTCAAAAAAACCACAGATGGTCGCTCGAGCGGCCGAATTCCGGCCCAAACGTCGTTGGCACCACCCCTTATCACGTCCTTTGGTCGGCAGATCGCCGCAAAACTTGAGTGCGGATTTTCGCTGCCGGCCGCCCACCGGCTGGTCTCCGCTTGCTCGGCTGCTTGATTTGAAAAGAAAAATTGTGCGCGTGTCAGACAATTCCCTACAACACGACGCAGGACTTTCCCAGTCCGAATGGTTCGCTTTCGCCATAGCGTCAAATTTCTCCAGCGTTCAAGATGCAGTCATACCGCAGCACCTAATTCCATCGGGAACGAAAAAATCATGAACGCTGACAAAATGCTTGCCGAAATTCGCGAAACCAATCTGTCCTATCTGCTGCTCGCCAGCAACATGATTCAGCATGACAAGGCAGAAGCGACCTATCGCCTTGGCATCAACGACGACCTGGCCGAGATGATCGCCTCGCTGTCGATGGCGCAGATGGTGCGCATCGCAGCTTCGAACATGCTGATGTGCCGTTTTCGCTTCGACGATCCGATGGTCTGGAACCTGGTGACCGATCATGGTCAGCCGAGCGGCAAGGATGCCTCGATGAGCAAGATCCACGCTGCCATCGCCATGGCCAACCAGCCTCTCGCGGAAGTCTGAGCATGAAAATCCGCAGCGTGATCGACGAAGCCCACCAGATCAACCTCGCCACTGAAATGGTGCGCTATGGCGCGCGCCTGCAGGTGCTCGAAGCCTCGACCGATCTGAGCCGTGAGCGTCTGTTGCGCCTGTACAAGGAAGTGCAGGGCAAGTCGCCGCCCAAGGGCATGCTGCCGTTTTCGACCGACTGGTTCCTGACCTGGCAGCCTTCGATCCACGCTTCACTGTTTCTGGGTGGCTACAATCACCTGGTCAATCGCTGCAGCCAGTCGTCAACCGAAGCGCTGCTTGGCGCCTACCGGCTCTACCTGCAGGAAGTGGCCGTGCTCGAACTGGAAGCCAAGCTGTCGTTTACGCGTGCCTGGATCCTGGTGCGCTACATCACCAGCGGCATGCTGCAAATGACGCCGTGCACCCACTGTGGCTGCCCGTTCGTGACCGATCCGCAGGATCTGAATCACGACTTCGTGTGCGGCCTTTGCAACGTGCCTTCACGTGCCGGCAAGACCCAGAAAGCCACGCTAGAGGACTAACCCTCCTGCCGGCTTGGGCCCTTCGTTCTAAAGAAAACCCCGTCACAGCCGAAATCAGGTCAACCCCCGACGCGTGGCAGGTGCTGCGCGCGGTGCACACAGATTGACCTCCCATGATTTCGATCCTCGGCACGCTGATTATCATCGGCTCCGTCTTTGGCGGGTTCGCCATCGCCGGCGGTCACCTGGGTGCGTTGATGCAGCCGGTCGAACTGCTGATGATCGGCGGCGCTGCACTTGGCGCCTTCGTCGCTGGCAACCCGGTCAAAGTCAGCAAGGCCACTTTCGGCGCGCTACCGGGATCCTTCAAGGGCTCCAAGTACAACAAGGCGCTCTACATGGAGCTGATGTCACTGCTCTATGAACTGTTGACCAAGACGCGCAAGGAAGGCCTGATGTCGATCGAGAAGGACATCGAGAATCCAGGCGAGAGTCCCCTGTTCCAGAAATATCCCAAGATCAGCAGCGATCATCACCTGATCGAATTCCTGACCGACTACCTGCGCATCATGGTGAGCGGCAATCTCAATGTGTTCGAGATCGAAAACCTGATGGACAACGAGATCGAGACCCATCACCACGAATCGGAAGTCCCGGCTCATGCGGTGCAGCGCGTGGGCGACGGTTTGCCGGCGTTCGGCATCGTGGCAGCCGTGATGGGTGTCGTGCACACCATGGAGTCGGTTGGCGCGCCGCCGTCCGAACTCGGCGCCATGATTGCGCATGCACTGGTGGGTACCTTTCTTGGCATCTTGCTGGCCTATGGCTTTGCTGCACCACTTGCATCGCTGCTCGAACAGAAGGCCCAGGAAGGCACCAAGATGTTCCAGACCGTCAAGGTGACGCTGCTCGCCAGTCTCAACGGCTACGCGCCGGCGCTGGCGGTCGAGTTCGGTCGCAAGGTACTGTACGCGGCAGATCGCCCGACCTTCTCGGAACTCGAAGAGCACGTCAAGCAGGCCAAGGCAGGTTGAGCGGCAATGGCCGACGCTTCATCGGAAAAGCCAACCATCCGCGTCAAGCGGATCAAGAAGGTCGCAGGCGGCCATCACGGTGGTGCGTGGAAAATCGCCTACGCCGACTTCGTGACCGCCATGATGGCGTTCTTCCTGTTGATGTGGCTGCTGGGCTCGACCAGCAAGGGTGACCTGAACGGCATTTCGGATTTCTTCAAGACCCCTCTGAAGATTGCGCTGGGCGGCGGCAGTGGCAGCGGCGACAGTTCGAGCATCATCAAGGGTGGCGGCAAGGCGCTCACCCGTGCCGAGGGTCAGGTCAAGGACGGCGAACAACCCGGCAAGAAGGCCATGGTCGACATCCATGTCGCCGAAGCCGAGCGCGCACGCCGCGAGAAGGAATATCTCAAAGGCCTGCAGCAACGCGTCCAGGCGGCCATCGCGGCCAGTCCGCAACTGGCCGCGTTTCGCGAT
>CAZZVZ010000460.1:0-2920 GCA_964657655.1 Gammaproteobacteria bacterium
TATAGGTGCGTGAGTCGAGCCCGGAGCTGGTCAGGTTGCCCGCCTTGAGCGACAGAAATAACAGGGCTGCAAAGCCGAAGATGACGAACAGGCCTACAGCCAGATCGGTTTTCTTTGAATTCATTAGTGTTTTAGCTCCCGCCAAACATCAGCGCGGTCAGTAAGAAATCGAGTCCCAGCACCATCAACGAGGCACTGACGACCGTTCGAGTTGTAGCCCGTGACACACCTTCTGGGGTCGGTCGAGCCTGGAATCCCTGGTACAGCGCGATACTTGTCACCGCGATGCCAAATACGAAGCTTTTCACGACACCGTTGCCGATGTCACGAAAAATGCCCAGGCCGCCTTGCATCTGCGACCACCAGCCGCCCGCGTCGATGCCGATCAGCTGCACCCCGACCAGGTAGCCCCCGATCACGCCGACTGCCGAGAACATGGCAGCCAGCACCGGCATGGCGATCACGCCCGCCACGAATCGCGGTGCCACCACCCGCGCCATCGGGTCGACCGCCATCATCTCCATGGCGGCGATCTGCTCGCCCGCGCGCATCAGCCCAATCTCGGCGGTGAGCGACGTGCCAGCACGCCCAGCGTACAGCAATGCGGTAATGACGGGTCCAAGTTCCCTGACCAAGGACACCGCGACCAGCAGGCCGAGCGACTCCTCGGCACCGTAGCGCGACAGCGTGTAATAACCCTGCAGACCGAGCACGAAGCCGATGAAAAGGCCCGATACCAGGATGATCAGCAGCGAATAGTTGCCGATGAAATTGATCTGATCACGGATCAGCCGCGAGCGGCGCAGGGCGGCCGGGACGCAAGACAGCATCTTGAAAAAGAAGCGAAAGCCAAGGCCGACGCCGCGGATGTGGCCGTTGCACCAGGCGCCGATGACGATGATGGCGTCGATCATGGCTTTAATCCCAGGTCACTTTGATACGGTTGCGCCGGATAGTGGAATGGCACCGGCCCGTCTGGCGCTGCGTCGACAAACTGGCGCACGAACGGGTCGGTCGAGACGCGCAGTTCGGCCGGGGTGCCCTCGGCTGCAACCCGGCCATTGGAGATGAAGTAGACGTAGTCGGCAATCGAGAATGATTCCTCGACTTCGTGCGTGACCAGCACCGAAGTGGCGCCCAGCACATTGTTGAGGCGCTTGATCAGATCAGCGGTGATCGACAGTGAAATCGGGTCGAGCCCTGCGAACGGCTCGTCGTACATGATGAGCTGGGGATCGAGCGCTACGGCGCGTGCCAGCGCCACCCGACGTGCCATGCCGCCCGAGATCTGCGAGGGCATGAGCGCATGCGCGCCGCGCAGCCCCACCGCATGCAGCTTCATGAGGACCAGATCGCGAATCATGGTGTCGGGCAGCTGGGTATGTTCACGCAACGGAAAGGCCACGTTCTCGAACACCGACAGGTCGGTAAACAGGGCGCCGAACTGGAACAGCATGCCCATCTTGCGGCGTACCGCGTAGAGCTGCTCCTGGTCCAGGTCGGAGATCACCTGGCCGTCGACCGTGATCGCGCCGGAGCTTGGTTTCAGCATGCCGCCGATGAGACGCAAGATGGTGGTCTTGCCCGATCCCGATGCGCCCATCACGGCGATCACCTGCTTGCGCCCGAAGCTCATGTTCACGCCGGCGAGCACCTGTCGCTCGCTATAACTAAAGCTCAGAGCGCTGATCTCGACCAGCGGACTTGAAGGGACGTTCGTCACGATAACGGCGGGAGGTGGTGTTTTTTGATTGTTTTGCAGGCGAGCAGAAAAAAGCGGCGCCCGGAAGAGCGATTGATTATAGCGCTTGCCACTAAACCGGTTTGATCCGCACCGCGCAGATGTTCAGGGGGCGAGTAACAAGCTCTCGGCCCGGTACAGTTCGGTCTCTTCGCCGCGCATGACGACCACGTCACCGGCCTCGAGACGCGCTTCGGGACCAGGATCGAGCCCGGCAATGCCGCGCCGCCTGATCGCCGTGATTTCGATCACAAGGCCTTTCCAGTCGATCTGGTCGAGCCGCAAGCCGACTGAGGCGGAGCCACTGGCCAGCGTCACGGCATGCAATCTGACCAGGCCGGCACCCAGTTCGTCGCTGTCGGTGGCACTGGCAAAGAAACCACGCATCAGGTGGTAGCGCTGTTCCCGCGCTGCGCGCAGGCGGCGGAGCACCTGGGCCACCGGGGTGCCGAGCAGCAGCAGTGTCTGCGAGGCCAGCATCAAACTGCCTTCGATCACCTCGGGCACCACTGCGGTAGCGCCGCTTTGCTGAAGTGCCTCGAGCGCGCTGTCATCATGGGTGCGCACCACCACCGACAGTTGCGGCGCGATCTCGGCAATCGCGGCCAGCACCTTGTGGGCGGCCGCCACATGGGTGAAAGTCACCACCAGCGCCCGGGCGCGCGCGGCACCGGCGGCGATCAGCGCATCACGCCGGGTCGCGTCGCCATACACCACCGCCAGGCCGGCATCGGTCGATTCGCGCACCAGATCGGCATCGAGTTCGAGCGCCAGGCACGAGATGCCCTCTTCGTTCAGCAACCGGCACAGGCTCTGGCCGCTGCGGCCAAAGCCGCACACCAGGACGTGGCCCTCGGTCTGCATACTGCGACGCGCAATGTCGGTCAGCGCCAGAGACTGGCGCAACCACTCGCTCGACGAGAAACGCACCGCGATGGCGTCGCTGTAATGAATAAACAGAGGCGCAGCCAGCATCGACAGCAGCAGCGCCGCCACCACCGGCTCGTAGAGCACGCTATCGATCAGACCAAGACCACGCGCCTGACTGAGCAGCACGAAACCGAATTCACCGGCCTGCATCAGTGACAGCGCGGTGCGGATGGCGGCGCCTCCTGGCAGCCCGAAAGCGCGCGTCAGAGTGGCGACCAGGCCGAATTTGAACAACGCTGGCAGCACCAG
>CAZZVZ010000461.1:0-2914 GCA_964657655.1 Gammaproteobacteria bacterium
ACACACGCCAAGCGACAGCACTGCGGTGTTCGCATCGACAGGCTTTTGCGGTCGCGAACTGTATGCGCTCGACGACCGCCCCAACCAGCTCTACATGGTCGGCTCGATGGGCTGCGTCGCAACGCTTGCCATGGGGTTCGCGCTGCAACGGCCTGACCTCAAGGTGGTGGCGCTTGACGGTGACGGAGCTGCCCTGATGAGGCTTGGGGCCATGGCCACGATTGGTGCCTATGGCCCGCCCAACCTCCTTCATCTGCTGCTCGACAATGGCGTGCACGATTCCACCGGTGGCCAGGCTACCGTGTCTGCGGCAACTGACTTCGCACGCATTGCACTGGCTTGCGGCTACGCATCGGCGATGGAAACTGACGAGCTCGGTGGCGTGAGCGACTGGCTGTTATCGGCGCCAGAGCCGCGATCGAAGTTCGCGCGCGTCCTGACGAGGCCTGGCAGTCCCGATGATCTGCCCCGTCCGAAGGTCACACCGGTCGAGGTCAAGACGCGTTTCATGCAGCATTTTTGTGATGGGGAAATGTCCTGATGTTGTTGCTCAATCCCGGTCCGGTCACTTTGACCCCACGTGTTCGGCAGAGCATGCTGCAGACCGACCTGTGTCATCGCGAAAGCGAGTTTTTCGATCTGCAGGATGAGGCCAGGTGCAGACTGCTGGCGACATATGCGCTCGACCCCAAGGAATGGGCGGCGGTTCTGATGACCGCATCAGGCACCGGCGCGGTCGAGAGCATGATCGCGAGCATGGTGCCTGAGGGCGGTCGCGTGCTGGTGGTCGAAAACGGCGTCTACGGCGAACGCGTCAGCCAGATCTGCGAACGCTATGGCATCAATCATCAGCGCCTGATCGGCTCGTGGATGGAAGCGCCTGATGTCGGCGCAATCGCACAGTGCCTCGATACAACCGGCGCGGCTGGCGGCTTTACCCACCTCGCCATGGTTCATCATGAGACCACCACCGGCCGGCTCAACGATCTCAAGGCGGTGAGCGACCTGTGCCGCGCGCGCGGCGTGATGCTGCTGCTCGATGGCGTCAGCAGCTTTGGCGCTGAGGCCATCGACTTCGACCACCCGTCGCTGGCTGCAGTGGCAGCGACCGCCAACAAATGCCTGCATGGTGTCCCCGGGGTCGCCTTCGTGATTGCGCGCCGCCCCGCGCTGCAGCGTGCCAGCGCTCGGACCTACTATCTTGATCTGGCAAGGCTTGCCAAGCTGCAGGACGAACGCAGCACACCTTTCACCCCGGCAGTGCACGCACACTATGCGCTGGTCGAAGCACTGCGGGAGTTCGAAGAAGAGGGCGGTCGTCTGGCGCGCCACGCGCGTTATCTGGCTCTGGCAGAACAGGTACGGCTTGGTCTTGCGGCCCTCGGCATCGAGTCTGTGCTGCCGGCACAGCAGAGCTCGGTGGTGCTGCGCGCCTACCGGCTTCCCAAAAGTGTCGACTATGCAACCTTGCACGACACCATGAAGCGCAACGGATTCGTGATCTATGCTGGGCAGGGAGACCTGTCCAAGAGTTTGTTTCGGATTTCCACCATGGGCGCGGTCAGCTCCGAAGATATGGAGCGGCTGGTGAGTTGCTTTACTGCGTGGGCGGTGCCTCACCCCCAGCCCGCTCATCTCGTCTGATGCGCGCCATCATCCTCGCTGCCGGCCAGGGCCTGCGTCTGAAGCAGCCAGGCCAGGAACATGTCCCCAAGATTTTGCTGCGCTTTGGCGGCAAGACTCTGCTCGAGCGGCATTTGCTGCTGCTCAAGGAGAGTGGCGTCACGGAGGTGGTGCTGGCGCTTGGTTTTCGCCATCAGCTGATCGATGCAGAGCTCGATCGCATCAACTGGCTGCCACGCCCGGAAATCGTCATCAATCCCGAGTTCACGCTGGGCAGCGTGCTGACCGTGCATACCTGCCTGGATCAGATGACGCGCGGCGGCGACGTGCTGCTGATGGACGGGGACGTGCTTTACGACCAGCGGATCGCGCGCGCGCTCATCGCGGGTGATGAGCCCGCCAGCCGCGTCCTGATGCACCGGGAGTTCGAGCCCGGCGAAGAACCCGTCAAGCTGTGCCTGCTCGAAGGGGTGCCGGTCGAATTTCGCAAGCGCCTGCCCGCCGATCTCAGGTACGACACGATTGGCGAATCAGTCGGCTTTTTCCGATTCGATCATGCAGCGGCAAAAAGACTGTGCGAGATCGTCGAAGGATACGTGACCAGCGGCAGGGCGACGTCTCCGCATGAAGAGGCGCTGCGCGATCTGTTCTTGGAGCGCAGTCACAAGATCGCCGTTTGCGACGTGACGGGAGCAGCCTGGACGGAAATCGACTTTGCCGATGACGTGATCCGCGCTGCCGAGAAGGTCTTGCCCCAGCTCGAGCCGGTCTAGCGGGCCAAAGCGCGCCCACCATCGTCTTCGCTGGGCGGATCATCACGCTCTGAGATACTGCATCAGCGAGTCGACGGCCGCAGCAAGCGCCATTTCTTCTGCTCGCGTCGCCGAATCCTGCGTACCGCCGACGATCAGGCTGACGCCATCGGGGCCGCCCCTCCAGCTGTTGGGAATGGATGGATCGATCGAGGCCAGTCCCTGAAAGCCGTTGGGGACCGGCTCGGCCCACGCACACACCAGGTAGATGCCAATTTTTTGCCGTCTCATCGCTCAGTCTCAAACACTATTGCCGGGCAGCAATTCAAAAAACTAATAGCAATCTTTTTGAGCATATAAATAACATATGTTTAAAATGTCTGCCATATTTGCGTGACAGTGAGGGCTGGCCGTTGCGTGCCGGCCATGCTTCCAACTGCTGCGCGTCCGCGTAACGAATGTTAGGATTGCTCTTAACTCTTCTAAGGCAACCATGCGTCAGGCAACGTGGTAGCAAGTGGCTCGATCTCGACTGAGGA
>CAZZVZ010000462.1:0-2905 GCA_964657655.1 Gammaproteobacteria bacterium
CATTGCCTCGAGCGACGCATCGCGCACATTCAGCCGGCCCTTCACCAGGTTGCCCAGTTCCAGCAGGCGCATGCCGAGGCGGTAGTGACCAGGCGCGGTGCGATCGACGAAGCGCGCCACGACCATGTCGTTGAGGATGCGATGCGCAGTCGACGGATGCAGGCCAGTCGATGCCGACAGCCGCTTCAGATTGACCGGGTCCGGCTCGTTGGCGAGCGCGTCGAGCAGCGCCATCATGCGATCGATGACCTGGATGGCGGTCGTGGGTTTTGTGGTGCGCGTGTTCATGATGCCAATGGGCAATCTACCACATAGTGAAATTCGAGCTCAAATCGAAGCCGTTATGACCGCTGAGCGGGAGTGTGGCAGGCGGCACTACGGCCTCGAATCCGACATAATGGCAGCGTGGATAGCTCACCAACACCACGTGTCGCTTTGTTTGCGACCTGTCTCGTCGACCTGATGCGTCCAGAAATCGGGCTTGCGACGCTCGACCTGCTCGAGCAGGCGGGATTCGAGGTGGTGGTGCCGCAGGCGCAAACCTGTTGCGGACAACCCGGCTACAACTCGGGAGACCGCCACGCTGCCAGACGGCTGGCCGAAAAGTTTCTGCGCGAATTCGAAGGCTTCGACTACATCGTGATCCCATCGGGATCGTGCGCTGGCATGATCAAGACGCACTATAACGATCTGTTCTCAGAGGCGCCTGATCTCAAGGCGGCCATGGAACGCGTGGCCCAGCGGATCTATGAACTGACTGATTTCCTCGCCAACGTCGCGCACTTCGTACCTGCTGCAGGTTCAAGGCGCGAGTCTCTCAAGATCACCTATCACGATTCGTGCAGTGGCTTGCGCGAGCTCGGTGTGTCAGCCCAGCCG
Source organism: Gammaproteobacteria bacterium (assembly GCA_964657655.1). Lineage (GTDB taxonomy): Bacteria > Pseudomonadota > Gammaproteobacteria > Burkholderiales > Burkholderiaceae_D > CAJCIC01. The sequence continues at coordinate 880 of CAZZVZ010000462.1, forward strand.
CGCATGCTGCTGTCGCAGATCGATGGCGTGCAGCTGACCGAAATGAATGAGTGCCGCGCCTGCTGTGGATTCGGCGGTGCGTTCGCTGTCAAGTACGGCAACATTTCCAGCGCAATCGTCGACAGCAAACTCGCCAACGTGCGCCAGACCGGCGCCGATGCAGTGGTGATGGGTGATCTTGGCTGCATGCTGCACATGGAAGGTCGACTGCGCCGCCAGGGTGATCTGACGACGCGCGTACTGCACATCGCGCAGATCCTGACCGGAGAGGGCTGATGCGCGTCGAGTCGATGCATTTCAAACAGCGCGCAGAGGTGCGTCTTCACGACGCGCGTCTGCAGAAGAATCTCGGCTCGTTGACCACCCAGTTCGTCAGTCGCAGAGCCAAGGTGATTCTCGAACTCGATGACTTCGAAGGTCAGCGCGACGCGGCAGTCGAACGGCGCAACCGCGGTCTTGAGGATCTGGCGGGGTGGATCGAGCGCTTTGAGGAAGAGGCCACCCGACGGGGCGCGGTGGTGCTGTTCGCCGAAACAGCGGCCGATGCTTCTCGCCTTGTCGTCGAGATCGCCCGTCAGCACGATGTCAAACGCGTCATCAAGTCGAAGTCGATGGTGTCAGAGGAGATGGCGCTCAATGCCGCACTCGAGGCCGCCGGTGTTACACCGATCGAAACCGATCTGGGTGAATACATCCTGCAGATCAACGGCAACGAGGCACCCTCGCACATCATTGCGCCGGTGGTTCACAAGGACAAGGGCGAGATCTCTGAACTGTTCGCGCGCGTGCACAAGCGCCCGGCGCTGACTGTCATCGAAGACATGACGCGTGAAGCGCGACTCGTTTTGCGACCGCATTTCATGGCTGCCGACATGGGCGTCACGGGTGGCAATTTCCTGATCGCAGAGACAGGGAGCGTGGCGATCGTGACCAACGAGGGCAACGAGGGCATGTGCACGCTGCGGCCGCGCGTGCACGCGGTTGTGACCGGCATCGAGAAGGTGATCCCGACGCTTGAAGATCTCGCGGTGCTGATGCGCCTGTTGCCGCGTTCGGCCACCGGCCAGACGATTTCCAACTACTGCTCGCTGCTAACGGGTGTGCGTGCGCCTGACGACCAGGACGGCGTCGAGCACATGTATTTCATCCTGATCGACGGCGGGCGCACCGGACTGATCGGTGGCGACTTCCAGGAAATGCTGCGCTGTATCCGTTGCGGTGCCTGCATGAACCACTGCCCGGTGTATCAGAAAATAGGTGGTCACAGCTATGGCTGGGTCTATCCGGGTCCGATGGGATCGGTGCTGACGCCAAGCTACGTGGGACTCGAGAATGCCCTCGATCTGCCCCAGGCGGCGACCTTGTGTGGAGAGTGCGAAGTGGTCTGTCCGGTGCGCATCCCGCTGCCCGGGCTGATGCGCAAGCTGCGGGAGGAGCAAATGGAACGAGGTCTGCGACCATTTGCGGAACGTTTCGGACTGAAGGTCTGGGTTGCGCTCGCAACGCGTCCGGCCCTCTACGCGTTGGCAACCCGGGTTGGCGCCTTTCTTCTGGCTGCATGTGCTGGCGACAGGAAGCGCTTGTCCTGGCTGCCTTTTGGAGCAGGCTGGACCGCCACCCGGGATTTCCCGGCGCCAAGCGGCGAGACCTTTCGCGAGCGCGTCAAAAAGCGCCAGGCGAGCCGCCCCCCCATCCCTCAAGTCCGGCAGGCGACGCTCTAGCGCTCCAGACGCTCTTCCTCAATGGCGCGCACGCATTCGCCGATGAGGCCTGGCCCGCGGTAAATCAGGCCGGTGTAAAGCTGTACCAGTACTGCACCAGCCCTGATCTTGTCGACCGCGTCCTGCCCGTTGAGAATGCCGCCGACACCAATGATGGGAACCCGCTCACCCAGCTCGGCTTTGAGCTGGGCGATGACCGCGGTTGATTGCGTCGCGAGCGGCGCGCCAGAGAGGCCACCTGCCTCATCGGCATGCAGCAACCCTGCGATCTGGTCGCGTGCCGTTGTTGTGTTGGTGGCAATCAC
>CAZZVZ010000463.1:0-2882 GCA_964657655.1 Gammaproteobacteria bacterium
CATAACTGTTGATCGGCGCCGTCGCGGCAAAATGCACGCGCTTCATGGTGCTCGACAGCGCCTCCTCGGACACTTCCGGCGCATTGCCGAAGGCAGCCATGCCAACCGGCACCTCGAGGGTCAGCTTCCACGGCGCCTTGGCGCGCAATTCGTCGATGCACGGCACCACGCGACGCGCTGAGCTGGGCTCGAAGTCGGTCGCGATATACCAGTCGTCCTGTTCGCGGATTTTCATCAGGCCTTGCTGGGCCTGGCGCTCGAAGCTGCCGTCATACTCGAGCACGACGCTTGCGCGTCCGGCCGCAACAGTCTGCGGCAGACGCAAGCCGATGGCGTCCTTGGCAACCATCACGCGCGCAATCAAGGTCTTGCCACCGGATGTAATCGTGGCGCGATGTACATCCAGCCGCGACGCATCGAGCCAGATGATCTGGGTTGGCTGGAGCACGTCGACATCGATTGCAACCCGCCCCGAAAACTTGTCGGTGGCAGGCACAATGGTCAGCTGCAGGTCGTAGGCCAGCGGCTTGATGAGGTCGCTCAGGCGTGCCGGCGGCACAGGTGGCGGCGGTGCTGGTGCCGCACGTGCGACCCCGGCGAGCAGCACAGCAAGCAACAGGGCGCGCAGCAGCGCGCGCGGGCCAAAACCATCGAACTGCATATTCACCGCGGCGTCAGAATTTTCGACCTCGCAGTGTACTACCAGATAAGTGCGGGCCCCGGCCAAACCGAAGGCGCAGGCCGGTGTTCTGGCCCGCGTTCGGTCGCCCTCTTCGTCTTGCAACCACGCCTGCTACAGTGCTCGCGGGCCCAACCGCGGGCCCGGCGCGCTCTTCAGTCTGCCTGTTTACGCAGAAATGCCGGGATTTCAAGGCGATCCATGCCGCTTTCTTCAAGTGCCGACACGCGAGCCGCCGCGGTTTCCCGGGAATTGCGCCACACCGCTGGTGTGTCGAAACCCTCGTAATTGGCAGTCGGCTGGGTCAGCGGCGCTTGCGGCATGCCGATCGCGAGATTGTCGGTCCCGGTCTTCAGAACCGCCTGCGGTGCCTGCACCTGGGCCGTGTTGGGCACCAGCTGCGGACGCTGCTTGGCGCGACCAAGGCCTGTGGCCACCACGGTGACGCGCAACTCGTCGCCCATGGTGTCGTCATAGACGGCACCAAAGATGACCGTCGCGTCTTCGGCCGCGAAGGTTCTGATGGTCTCCATCACGGTGCGAGTCTCTTTCAGCTTGAGCGAGCGGCTCGCGGTGATGTTGACCAGCACGCCGCGAGCACCTGACAGATCGACCCCTTCGAGCAGCGGTGAGGTAACCGCCTGTTCGGCCGCCACGCGCGCGCGATCGATGCCCGAGGCAGCGGCGGTGCCCATCATGGCCTTGCCCTGCTCGGACATGACGGTCTTGACGTCTTCGAAGTCGACGTTGATGAGACCATCCACCTTGATGATCTCGGCAATGCCTGCAACCGCATTGTGCAGCACGTCGTCGGCGCACTTGAAACACGCATCCATCTCGGCGTCTTCACCCATCACCTCTTCGAGCTTCTCGTTGAGGACCACGATGAGCGAGTCGACATGACCGGCCAGCGCATCAAGCCCTTCTTCTGCGACACGCATCTTCCTGCTGCCTTCAAAGCCGAACGGCTTGCTGACCACCCCCACGGTGAGAATGCCGAGTTCCTTGGCAATCTCCGCGACCACGGGAGCAGCGCCCGTGCCGGTCCCGCCGCCCATCCCTGCAGTGATGAACACCATGTGGGCATCGCGCAGCGCATCTGCGATGCGCTCACGCGCCTCCTCCGCAGCTGCCCTGCCCGCTGCGGGCTTGGCCCCCGCGCCAAGTCCAGTCGCGCCAAGCTGGATCACGTTCTCGCAACCCGCGCGCGCGAGGGCCTGGGCATCGGTATTGGCGCACAGGAATTCGACGCCTTGAACACCTCGGTTGATCATGTGCTGGACGGCATTGCCGCCAGCCCCACCCACACCGATGACCTTGATCACCGCGCCTTGGGTTTCAGTTTCAAGCATTTCAAAAGACATAACGCCTCCTAAGGTTGGGATCGAGGATTCAGGATTGAGGCTCGGAAGAAAACCCGTTCCAGACAATTCCGAATCGCAGGATCGACGACAAGTAAAACTCCATCAAAAAAAACACAGGGAACAACTAGAAACTACTGGTAAACCAGTCCTTCATCTTCTGCATGACATCGCGAATGCCGCCACGCTGCTGCGCCACGCGCCGTCCGCGCTGACGCTGCACGCGTGCTTCCTCGAGCAATCCCATCACGGTGGCAAAGCGCGGACTGCGCACCACGTCAGACAGGCTGCCCTGGTAATCGGGAACGCCAATGCGTGCCGGCTTCAAGAAGATGTCTTCGCCAAGCTCGACCATGCCTTCCATCAGTGCGGTGCCACCGGTCAGCACCACGCCTGATGACAGCAGTTCCTCGTAGCCGGACTCGCGCACCACCTGCTGCACCAGTGCGAACAGTTCCTCGACGCGCGGCTCGATCACAGCCGCGAGTGCCTGGCGCGACAGGCTGCGCGGTCCACGCTCGCCAATGCCCGGCACTTCGATCATGTCGTCCGGATTGGCGAGCACCTGTTTGGCCATGCCATAGGACAGCTTGATGTCTTCCGCGTCGGCAGTGGGGGTGCGCAATGCCATCGCGATGTCATTGGTGATCTGATCACCCGCAATCGGGATCACGGCGGTATGACGAATTGCGCCACCCGTAAAGATGGCGATATCCGTGGTGCCGCCGCCGATGTCGACCAGCACCACGCCGAGTTCTTTCTCGTCTTCGGTCAGGCAGGCGAGGCTGGAGGCCAGCGGCTGCAGCATCAGATCGGACACTTCCAGGCCGCAGCGCCGCACG
>CAZZVZ010000464.1:0-2880 GCA_964657655.1 Gammaproteobacteria bacterium
CGCAGCCTGCTTCAGGCCCAAGCCCGACCACCACCCAGGTCGGCGGTCTGGGAGACCCCAATGCCGCACGCCCGCCGGTGGCCGCAGCCACGGTTGCAGCGCAGACGGCCGTGGTCCAGATCCTGAACGGCCCGAACGCCGGCAAGGAACTGGCGCTCACCAAGGCGCTGACGACGCTCGGCCGGCCTGGTGTTCAGGTGGCTGTCATTACGCGCCGCCCGCAAGGCTACTTCATCACCCACGTGGAAGGCACCACCTTCCCGATCGTGAACGGCAAGAACCTCTCGCTTGACGCTCACCCGCTCAACAATCACGACATCGTGGAACTGTCGGGCACAAAGATGGAATTCTTCTTCAAGTGAGCGAACGGCTGTCAGCGTTGTGCTGTGATGCGGCCGCGTTCGGCTGCTGTATCGCTTTGCCTTTGCCATCTTGAAGCGCAATCTGCCACGCATCGTCCTCGGGCTGGCGGTGCTGCTGCTGTTTCTGCTTCATGCTGCCGGCATTTTTGAACTGAGTTTCGTCAATCGGCTTGAATACGCGCTGTACGATGCGCGCCTGTTGGCCACTCAGCCGCGCACACTCGACGATCGCGTCGTGATTCTCGACATCGACGAGAAGAGCATCGCCGAGATCGGCCACTTTCCGTGGAGCCGCGACAAGCTTGCTGCCATCGTCGACAAGCTGTTCACCCAGCAGAAGATCGCCATGGTCGGCTTCGACGTGGTGTGGGCCGAGAAGGACACCTCTTCCGGGCTCGACGAGCTGGAGCGGCTGGCGCACACTGAACTGAAAGACGACACCAAGTACCTCGGTCAACTGCAGCAGCTGGCACCGTCGCTTGACTACGATGGCCGCTTTGCCGACGCGGTGCGCAACCGCGCGGTGGTGCTCGGTTACGTGATGACCGATGCCAAGGAGACGGTCCAGGCGCTGCCACCGGCGACCCTGCCGGCCGGAAGTTTCAACGGTCACCAGGTGAGTTTCACGCGCTGGAGCGGCTACGTCGGCAATCTTCCGGAGCTGCAAAAGGCGGCGCTGTCAGGGGGGCATTTCAACCCGCTGATCGATCCTGATGGCGAAGTGCGTCGCGTGCCGATGGTGGTCGAAGAAGGCAATCAGTACTACGAGTCGCTGTCGCTTGCCATGGTGCGCGGACTGCTGGGCTCGCCGCCCATCCGACCTGAGTACCCAGCCGATGAACAGGCCTGGGTGACACGTTCGTACAGCGGTCTTGAGTATCTCGATTTGCCGTATCACGGCAAGAATCTGCGCATTCCGGTCGACCGGCACGTCTCCTCGCTGATCCCGTACCGGGGCCCGGGTGGCCCCAACGGCGGCTCCTACCGCTATGTCTCGATTTCGGACGTGCTGTTCGACCGCCTTAAACCCGAGGAACTCAAGGACAAGATCGTGCTGGTGGGAACCACCGCACTGGGCCTGGTCGATATGCGCTCGACGCCGGTGTCACCTGATTATCCCGGGGTCGAGGTGCATGCCAACATGATCTCGGGCATGCTCGACGGTCGCATCAAGGAGGCGCCCGACTACACGCGCGCGGCCGAGCTCGTCACATTGCTGATCGTCGGTCTGACACTGGCCTTCGTGCTGCCGTTCCTGTCTGCCGTGCGCGCCGTGCTGCTGACGATTGTGGTCGCCGCTGCCATGATCGCATTCAATGTGGCGATCTATGCCCGTGCCGATACCGTGCTGCCGCTTGCCAGCACCCTGCTGGTAACGGTCTTTATCTTCGCCATCAACATGGTCTACGGCTACTTTGTCGAGTCCAAGACCAAGCGTGAACTCGAAGGCCTGTTCGGATCTTATGTGCCGCCTGAACTCGTGTAGGAAATGTCGCGTGATCCGCGTGCCTACAGCATGGAGGGCCGCAGCCAAGAGCTGACTGTGATGTTCTCGGACGTACGCGGCTTCACGACCATTTCCGAGTCGCTGCAGCCAAAGGATCTGGCGGTCTACATCAACGATTACCTGACCGCCATGTCGATGATCATCCAGTCGCACCGCGGCACGCTCGACAAGTACATCGGCGACGCCATCATGGCGTTCTGGGGCGCGCCGATACCCGAACAGCTGCATGCGCAACTGGCTGTGGAGACGGCCCTTGAGATGCAGCAGCAGGTGGCCGTCCTGAACGAACAGTTTCGCGCCCGCAAGTGGCCCGACATGCAGATCGGGGTGGGCGTGTCGACCGGCGTCATGAGCGTGGGTGACATGGGATCGAAGATCCGGCGCGCCTACACCGTGATGGGCGACCCGGTGAATCTGGGTGCGCGTCTCGAAGGCGCCACCAAAAAGTACGGCATTGGCATTTTAGTGTCAGAAGTCACACGCCGGGCAGTGAAGAACGTGGTATTCCGTGAAATTGACCGGATCAAGGTGAAGGGCAAGGACGAGCCCGTGACCATCTATGAACCGCTCGGTGCCGAGGGAACCGTTGCCAAGGAGCGGCTTGATGAAATCAAGCTGTGGCACGCCACCCTCAAATCGTACCGCGCGCAGAACTGGGATCAGGTCGAACTGCAGCTATTGAATCTGCAGCGCATGAATCCGAATGACAAGCTGTATCCGTCCTATCTGGCGCGGGTGGAAGAACTGCGCGGTGCGGTGACCGAAGAGGCATGGGATGGCGTGTATACGTTCTCCGAGAAATAAAGACGCCATATAACTATGAAAATACGGATTCTCGGCTGTAGCGGTGGGATCGGCGGGCGCCACATGCGCACCACCTCGATGCTGGTCGACCACGACGTCCTGATTGACGCCGGGACCGGGGTGGGCGACCTGACGCTGGCCGAGCTGTCCCAGATCGACCATGTGTTTCTGACCCACTGTCACCTCGATCACACCGCGTCGATTCCC
>CAZZVZ010000465.1:0-2878 GCA_964657655.1 Gammaproteobacteria bacterium
TGCGCGACTTCTGCGAGTACCGCAGCCTGGTGCCGCGCGGCATCAAGCTCGCGCTCATCCCGTTCTACGACATCGGCCAGGGACGTTCTGTTGGCGTCAGCCCGGTGACCCTGTCGGCTGCCGGTCTCGCGGCACGTCTGAACTGGCGTTCCATGCAGTTCGACGTGTCCAAGGCGGTACGCCTGAGCTATCCGCGCGACCAGATTCCAGGTGGCGGCAATCTCCAGGACCGCGGCATTTACTTCCAGCTGCAGTACACGGTGTTTTCAGATTAGAGCGCTGTTCGCCGTCACGGGCCTGCGCCGCGGCAACAAAAACGGCGCCAAAGACCAGCCCCAGCGTGGCGGCTCACCCCTGCAGTCAATCGTCGGCAGTGGCGTTTGGAATGGTCACGATCGGGCCCAGCAGGAATACAAACGACAAGATGCCGACCACCAGGATGGCACCTGCGGTCGCAAACGCTCCCACGAATGAGCCGGTCTGGTCGACGATCACGCCGGTCACGATCGGGGCGACCACGCCCATCATGTTGTTGGAGAAATTCATGATGCCGCCGACCGTGCCGACACCTCCCTTGGGGGCAATCAGCGACGGCAGCGACCAGCTCACCGGAGCTGCCGAGGCAAGCCCGCCGAGCGCAATGGAAATCCAGGTGATGGCCCACACAGGATCGGTGGTCTGGGTTGCACCCAGCACCGCAGTGCCAAACAGCATGCCGAGCACCAGCACCGTTTTTCTGACCCTGGACTCGTTGTGGCCGCGCGCAATCAGGGCATCGATCAGCCAGCCGCCGATCACCAGATCGCAGATGGTCGCGACCATCCATGGAATCGCGGCAAAACCCGCGCTCTTCAAGATGCCCATGTGCATGGTCTTGACCAGGTAACTCGGCAGCCAGGTCAGGAACAGGTAGAAGGAGTAGCCGTAGGCACCAAAGCCGATCGCCAGACCCCAGACTTTCTTTTGCACCAGGATGTAGCCCAGCATGCCGAGCGGACTTGCCTGCGATTCACCTTCCTCGGCCGCTCCGCCTTCCTTGATGTAGCGCCGCTCCGCTTCCTGCAGACGCGGGTCGCGGCTCGGATCTTCATAGATGAAATAGAAGGCGAAGAAGTACAAAAGGCTCAGACCCGCCGTCATGTAGAAGCCGTAGCGCCAGCCGAACGTGACCACCACGTAGGCGACCAGCGGCACGCCGATCACATTGGAGAACTTGGCGGCCGAATCGAAGATGGCAGTGGCAAGCGCCCGTTCCACGCGCGGGAACCAGTAGCCGGTTGCCTTGGAGCTGACCATGAAACCCGGTGCTTCAGCCACGCCCAGCAGGCCGCGCGCCACCATCACACCGCCGTAGCCAGTGGCCACCGCGGTGATGCCGGAAGCGAGAATCCACAAGAAGGCGCCGATCCGTCCCACCTTGACGGTGCCAAAGCGGTCGAGCACCAGGCCGGCGGGAATCTGCAGCAAGGCATAGGGCCAGAAGAAGACACTGAACAACACGCCCATCTGTGTTGGTGACAGTGCGAACTGTTCGGCCAGCTGCGGGCCAGCCGCTGACAGGTTGATGCGGTCCAGGTAGTTGACCAGCACGCCGACGCCCAGCAGACCACCGATGGCCCAGCGCCGACGGCCGACCGCTTCACGCACAATCTCTGCCACGCCTGTCTCCTCGAATATTATTGATCGGCACCTGGCTGTGCGTGCCGTCGAGGATTATCGCTAATTTCGAATCGAAAGGGTGTTAACAACCGCTCTGCAAAACCCTAGGGCGCAAAGGTGTCGTAGCGCGCCAGGATCTGATAGATCTGTTCGATGGTGGGCAGAGCGACCCTGGTCAGTGCGGCGACTTCGCGAAAGTAGTTGATGAAGTGGGCCGGTGCGAAGCTGGCGTGGAATACCGCCGGCGCGTCGAAGGGATTGGCAAAAGTGTGCACCGCCCCGATCGGCACCACCAGAAATTCGCCTTCGCGGACATGGTAGACACCGTTGGCAATCCTGAATTGCAGCGTGCCACTTTGCACCAGCACGGTTTCGACGTGCGAGCGATGCAGATGCGGCGGCGTCTGCGTGGTGCGCGCTGGCACGGTGGCCTCGACGGCGCCGAGCTGATTGCCGGTCAACGCGCCATCCTCCAGAATGCGGACCTGGATTCTGCCGACCTGGAGCAGCTCGGGCTGCTGCTGTCGCGTGACGAGATTGACCTGTGGCATGAGACGATGTGCGCGTCGCACTTGTGTGCTGAGCGCCTGCTTGGCAAATCACGACTTTAGGCGATGCGGCCGCGGCACTTCGTAAACGATGGTTAAATCGGCGCGTTTGGCGACGCTCTTCACAGTCGGACACGATTACCGGTGTGCAGCGATGCGCTGCGAGACCGATAGCCACGCCGTGACGCCCGACAGCGCCGACAAGGCGGCACCCGTCATGGCGGCAATGTGAAACACGGTTTCCAGTCGTTCGCCCTGCGCCACGAAGAGCGAACCAAGTGCCGCGGTCGCGACCAGGCCGCCGATGCGCGCCACCGCGCTATTGAGTCCCGAGGCGATGCCGGTGTGATCGCTTGCCACCGAGCCAAGCACCGTGGTGGTGAGCGGTGCGACTGCAGCCGACAGGCCGAACGCTGCGATTGAGATCGCCGGAAACACCGTGCTCAGGTAGCTGCTGTCCGCGCCGATGCGTAGACACAGCAGCTGGCCCGCTGCCACCACCAGGGGTCCGACGCTCAGCAGCACGCGCGGCCCGATCCTGATGGCAAGTTTTCCCATCGACGGTGACGCGGCCGCCACGATCAGCGGAAGTGGCAGCACTGCAGCGCCCGCCTGGGTCGCCGAATAGCTGCCATGCTGGATCAGGTAGAAGGGCAGCACCAGCATCAGGC
>CAZZVZ010000466.1:0-2869 GCA_964657655.1 Gammaproteobacteria bacterium
CACCGTTTGGCTATCTTGGCACGGCGGGCCAGTTCTATACGCTGGCCGGCAAGATCCTCATCATCATGGTGGTGGCCGCCATGCTGATGGGCCTGGACCTCGCCATCATGACCGTCTCGGGCCGCGGTTTCATGGTTGGCGTGCTGGTGTTCGGCCTGTTGGCGCTCATCCTCTACATCTCGATCTTTGCCGTCATCCCGTATGCCAGCGCGCGCGCCCAGAACATTGTGTGGAACAACACCACGCTGGCGGGCGCGCGCTTTACCAGCAACCTGAGCTTTGGCAGCCTGCTCAAGGTCGAAGTGGTCAACCTGCTCGCAACCCTCGTGACCTGCGGACTGTTTCGTCCCTTCGCTGCGATCCGCAGCGCCAAGATCCGTATCGAGGCGCTCAGCTATCAGGGCGACCCCGCCAGCTTCGAGGTGGGCAACTATGCGACTGGAGGTCCTGCGGGCGCGGAGATTGGCGAGATGATCGGTTTCGATATCGCGCTGTGACTGCGGCGACCTTCTTCGACGGCAGGAGCACCCGGCCGCATGCGGTGACGTTGCAGGTGACGGACGGCTTCTTGCATATCACCGGCGCCGATGTGCGCCGCGTTGAGGTGCTGCGCGCCCTGAAATTCACGGTCGCCTACGCCCACGCGCCCTCGCGCGTCGAACTGCCTGGCGGCGCGACACTCGAGATGGCCAGCAGCGAGGCCTTTCTCGAATTGCGCGCGCTTTGCGGCAAGGCGCCAAGACTGGTCGAGCGCTTCGAAGCAAGCGCCAGGTACGCATTGCTCGCGCTGGTTCTGATTCTGCTGGCAGGTGCCGCCGGATATCTGTGGGGCGTCCCGCTGGCGGCCGACCTGATCGTCGAACACGCGCCGCGCAGTCTGGACGCCAGCATCGCCCGCGGCTCGCTCGAGCAGCTCGAGCAGTTTGGCATCATCAAGCCCGAAGGCCCGTTGACGCCCAGGGAAAAACGGCTGAGCCAGCGCTTTGGCGCGCTTTCAGCGCGTACTGGCGTGCCCTATCACCTGCAGTTTCGCAGCTTCGTGGGCGGTCCCAACGCCTTTGCCCTGCCAGACGGAACCATCGTGGTGTCCTCGGAAATCGAGGGCTTGAGCGACAACGACGACGCGCTGCTGTTCGTCATGGGCCATGAGCTCGGACATCTGCGCTACCGGCACGGCATGAAATCGCTGGCGCGCGCGACCATGACATCGATCATCATGAGCTGGTATGTCGGCGATGTCTCCAACGCACTGGCGATTGCCACAGCCGGGATCGCCAACCTCAGCTATTCGCGTCAGGCCGAGGCCGAGGCCGATCATTTCTCGGCGCACCTGCTGCACAGCAACGGCCTGTCGACCAGGCCTGCTGCAGAACTGTTCCGCGCCATGGAAAGCTATGTACCACCCGAGCCCCAGGCGGCGCGCAGGAACGGCGCAAACGACGCTGCGGCAGATGCCGGGCATGCAGCGACCAGCGGCAATCCTGCAGATGGCAACGGCAAGGCTGAGGCGCCCGGGTCGGCTGCAGCGCAAGCTGCTGCAAGTAGCGGGGCGGCAGCGCAACGGCCGGTGCCGCGTCGCGCACCGCATCCGCATCTGCCGAGTTACCTGAGCACTCACCCCGCCACCGAAGACCGCATCAAGGCACTCGAGGAAGACAAGGATTGAACCGATACAGTTTTGCTGTTGGATGGGCTATTGATGTCGCGGCCAAACTCTTCACACAAAGGGAGCGTTGATGGGACAAAGCGCAGATCTGGTCGAGGCGCTCAAGCGTGAATTGCGCGCTCGCAAACTCACCTACCAGCAGGTCGCAGCCGCGCTTTCGATGGCCGAGTCGAGTGTCAAGCGCATGTTCTCTTCGGGCAACCTGACGCTCGACAAGCTCGACACCATCTGCAGCTGGGCCGAGATCGACTACGCCTCGCTGGTCAGGAGCCGCACCGACGATCTGCGCATGCTGGCCTCGCTGACGCGCCAGCAGGAAGCGCAGCTGGTGGGCGACCCGAAGCTGTTCCTGATCACCGTGTGTCTCATGAACCATGTCAGCTTCGAGCAGATTCTCGAGAGTTATACGCTTGAGACGACCGACGTGATCAGTGCCATGGCGACGCTCGACCGCATCGGCCTGATCAAGCTGCTGCCCAACAATCGCTACAAGCTGCTGCTGTCGCGCACCTTCGGCTGGATACCGGGTGGGCCGATCCAGCAGTACTTCAAGGCCAACATACCGGGTTACTTCAACTGTGACTTCAGTGCACCAGGCGAAATGCTGGTGTTTTTCAACGTGCGCCTGTCGCACGCTCATGCGGCGGGTTTCGCCGATCGCGTCAAGCGCATGGCGCGTGATCTGTCTGACCAGCACAACGAGGATGCAAACCTGGCGCTGGCCGATCGGCCGAGCCTGAGCGTGCTGGTGGCTGCAAGACACTGGCATCTCGAGGGCTGGGAACTCGACTTCATGAGCGGCCTGCGCCGCCGGAAGTAACAGCCCACATCAACGGCACAAAAAAAAGCCCGGTCGTTGAACCGGGCTTGATCGACGCGTTGAACGCTTAGCTGAGGTGCTTTTGCACCAGCTTTGCCATTTCGAACATCGATACCTGTGCCTTGCCGAAAACTTCCTTCATCTTGGCATCTGCATTGATCAGCCGCTTGTTGACGCTGTCTTGCAGTTTGTTCTTCTTGATGTAATCCCAGAGCTTCTTCGTGACTTCCGTGCGTGGCGCTGGCATGGCACCAATCACCGCGGCAAGCGCAGCACTTGGGGTCATGGCCTTCATGAAGGCGGCGTTGGGCTTACGGGTGCTCTTGGCCTTCTTCGCTACTTTTTTGGCTGGCGCTTTCTTGGCGACGGCTTTCTTAGCAACT
>CAZZVZ010000467.1:0-2867 GCA_964657655.1 Gammaproteobacteria bacterium
TCTTTGTTGATGGAGGCGTCGATGGCTGCTTCTAAGCTATTTGCAGGGGCGTCGCTGTGCGCTGCCCTGCTGACGCTCGCTGCGCCCATCGCCACCCATGCGGCGCCCGCCGGTGCCGTCGAATACACGCAAGGCGTAGCGACCGTGCAAGGCGGTGCGCAGACGCATATCGCCGGTCCCGGCGCCCAGGTCAACCAGGGCGACACCATCACGACCGCGCCCGGCAGCTATACCGTGGTGAAGCTCAGCGACGGCACGCGCATGACCATCAGGCCCGATTCGAAGATGGTGATTACGACCTATGACTATCAGCCCAATCAGGCCAGTGGTGGCGGCTCGATGGTATTTAGCCTGCTGCGTGGTGGTCTCAGAGCGATTACCGGCTTCATTCCCAAGCGTGATGTCAATGCGGCACGCATCATCACACCCACGGCCACCGTCGGTATCCGTGGCACCGATTTCGATGCGCGGCTGTGTAACGGCGATTGCGGCACCGGCACCCTGGTTGGCGATACGCGCGTGCAGCACCCCAACAACATTGTCGCGAGCGCACGCGTTTTGTCCGAGACCGGCGTGACCTATGCCATCAACGCGCAAGGCAACCGGCGCCTGATGGCGACCGGTGCTCCGATCTATCCGGGCGACACCATCGAGACGCCGGTTGGCATCAATGCAGTTCTGGTGTTTCGCGACGAAACACGCATGACGGTACAGCCCAACACCCGCATGAAGGTCGATGACTTCGTGTTCGACGCCAAGCAGCCGACCGAGGGACGCTTCTTCGTGAGCCTGATCAAGGGTGGGCTGCGTGCCTTTACAGGTGTCATCGGTCGTGCCAACCACGACAATGTCGCAGTGCGCACCCCCACTGCGACGGTTGGTATCCGCGGTACCGGCTACGATCTGCAGTGTGTTGGCAGCTGCGCCAATGAGGCGCCGGGATCAGACGGCGACGGCCTGACGGCCACCGTCTGGGATGGCGTGATCGTGCTGCGCGCACCCGATGGCGGAGAACTTCTGGTCCTCAATAGCGGAGAGACCGGGCTGATCAATCGCACCACGCCTGCCATCAAGATCGATCGGGCGCTCAACTTCGATACGCCAAGACCCGACCAGGTCACGGTCGACATGACACTGCTGTTTGGCGAGACCGATCTGAGCGACAACCGTGACGGCCTGTATGTCCTGGTGCGTGACGGCCACGTCAGTCTTGAGCTGGGGACCGGTGAACTCGATCTCGGCCAGGGTGAGACCGGCTTTACCGACGGCGTGGTGCTGATCCGGCCGATCATCACGCCCAACATCTTGCAGTACGACGTGATTCCGCTTCCTGGCGGCAAGTACGGTGACCTGCTTTCGCTGATCAATTCACAGGGCGTACCTGCCCAGTGCAGCCGCTGATGAATACGCGCCAGATCGCATCTCCTCTAACCTTCGATAACGGACGCAAGCTCGTGAAACGTTCCTCGACCGCTTTACGCCTCGCGCCGCTGGTGCTTGCGCTGGCAGCCGCCTTCGGGCTGCAGCCGTCGTACGCGCAGCAACTTTCCAGCGCTCCGCCCGAGGCCAGTTTTATCGTGACCGGGTTTGATGTCACCGGTGACAATCCGCTGCCTGCTGATCGCACCCAGGAAGTGCTCAAGCCCTTCCTCGGACCGCAGACCAGCATCACCAATCTGGAAGCCGCGCGGCGGGCACTGGCCGATGCCATCCGCAGCGCAGGCGCAGGGCTGTATCGTGTCGTGCTGCCGCCGCAGGAAGTGACCGGGACCGTCCACCTTGTGATCGCCAAGATTCCCATCACGGCGGTAACGGTGACGGGCGAAAAGTACTTCTCGGAAGGAAACATCCGCGCCAGCGTGCCGTCGCTGCAAGCCGGACAGACGCCTGTCATGACCGCTGTCGAGCGTGATCTCGAGCAGGCCAACGACAATCCGGCCAAGCACACCACGGTCAAGTTCGCTGAAGATCCGAGCAGCGAAGGCATCACCGCCGAATTGCATGTGGAAGACAAGAACCCGTGGTCGTTTACCGTTGGCGCCAACAATACCGGCACCAGTTCGCAGGGCGGCGAGGCGCGCATCCTGGGCTACCTGCAATACGCCAATCTGTTCGACCGCGACCAGACCGTGGGTATCGCATACACCACCTCGCCCGACCAACCCGACAATGTCAAGCAGTACGGCCTCTATTACAAGGCGCCGATCTATTCGTGGGGCGGCTTCTTCTCGGCCAGCCATTCGTATTCGACCACCTCGACCGGTGCCCTGGGCTCGGGCCAGGTGATTACCGGTGCAGGTGAAATCACTGGCGTCGCCTATACCGAACTGCTGATGCCGATCGGAGCCTACAAGTCTTCGGTGGCCGTGGGTTTTGATGACAAGCTGTTCAAGTCCCCAACGCTCGAAGGTGTCGGTGCGATTGGCGGCGATGTTCGCGACCGGCCGGTGTCGCTCGCTTACGTGGGCAACTACGACGGCAACTGGGGAGCGATGGGCTTTAACGCCGAAATCGACCACAACATCTCCTCGGGCTCGTACAACGATTCGGCCGCCTATACAGCCAATCGTTTCGATGCCACCACCAACTGGAATCTGCTGCGCTTCGGCTACAACGTGCAGGCGCCGATCTGGCGTGGTTTTGCGCTGGCCGTACGGGTGCTCGGCCAGTACACCCCCGATACCCTGATCCAGGGCGAAGAATTCGGCCTGGGCGGCGCAAGCTCGGTTCGTGGCGCACCTGAACGAGTGGTGATCGGCGACTCCGGCATGAGCAGCAGCATCGAGGTGTATACGCCGGAACTGCCCTACAACTTCCGCTTCCTGGCCTTCACTGATGCCGGATTCGTGACGCGTCACGATGCTGTG
>CAZZVZ010000468.1:0-2849 GCA_964657655.1 Gammaproteobacteria bacterium
TCCTCTCCCCTCCCCTTCGCACTTCACTCCTTCGTTACGCGCTCCCGATTCATGCAGTCCGCCGTCAATCCAAGTCCCAACATCGCAGCCCCCAAAGTGGTGCTGCTGAGCCGTGTGATCGAAAGCATGCAGTATCTGGCCGATGCGTTTTCGAGCGCCTGTCCGGGCATCGACGTGCGTCACGGCAGCGATCTGGGCGCGGCCGAGGAGATCGACGTCGCCGTGTGCTGGTATCCGCCGCATGGGGCACTTGCCAGCTTCCCCAATCTGAAACTGGTGCAGTCGCTCGCCGCCGGCATCGACCATATCGTGGCCGACCCCAGTCTGCCGACACATGTGCCTGTGTGCCGCATCGTCGATAGCACCATGGCCGCCGGCATGAATGCCTACGTCGCATGGGCCGTGGTGCAGCAGCACCGCAGCATGCGCGCCTATCTCGCCAGCGCTGCCAAAGCGCAATGGCAGCAGCAGCCAGTGGTCTCGCCACGCGCTCACCGCGTCGGGATCGCGGGTCTGGGCACGCTCGGCCTTGGCTGCGCGACATCACTCGCCAAGATCGGGTACCAGGTGCGCGGCTGGAGCAAGACCTTCAAGGAAGTCGGCAACGCCGACATCGAAGTATTCCACGGCGAAGACCACCTCGATCAGTTTCTGTCCGGCTGCGACACGCTGGTCTGCCTGTTGCCACTGACGGCCGAGACTCGAAATTTCCTGAACGCCCAGCTATTCGCACGTCTGCCGCACGGCGCCCATCTGATCAATGTCGGACGCGGCGATCACCTGGTGGCGGCCGACCTGTTTGCTGCGCTCGAGAGCGGTCAGCTTTCAGCGGCAACGCTTGATACGTTTGCCGAAGAGCCCTTGCCAGCCGACCATCCGTTCTGGCATCACGAACGCATTCTGGTCACGCCGCACATCGCAACCCGTACCGATTCTCTTGAGATCGCAAGGCAGACACTCGTCAATCATGCACTGCTTGAACAGGGTATTCGACCCCGCCACCAGGTCGACCTGTCACGCGGTTATTAGCTTCACCCCAAGCCGTCGTCAACCATTTGGATCCCTAATGAACGCCACCAGCCACGCCGAAAACTCGGCGCACGACATCGCCGCACATCTGCACCCCTTCACCAACCTGGCCACCCATCCGCAGGTCGGGCCGCTCGTGATCGTGCGTGGCGACGGCATTTTCGTGGAGGACGATGAAGGGCGACGCTATCTCGAGGCCATGTCGGGGCTGTGGTGTGCATCGCTTGGTTTTAGCAACCAGCGCCTCGCCAAGGCCGGCAGCGATGCTCTCTATTCGCTGCCCTACTATCACACCTTCAATCACCGCTCCAACCCGGCGGCCATCGCCCTTGCCGAAAAGCTGCTGGGCATTGCGCCTGTTCCGATGTCGAAGGTGTTCTTTGCCAACTCGGGTTCTGAGGTCAACGACACCGCCGTCAAACTGGTGTGGTACTACCATAACGCGATCGGCAAGCCCGCAAAGAAGAAGATCATTGCGCGCCATACCGCTTACCACGGCGTCACCGTCGCGTCGGCGAGTCTGAGTGGTCTGCCCGCCAATCATCGCGATTTCGATCTGCCGCTCGAGCGTATCTTGCATGTCGAGTCACCGCACCACTATCGCCATGCGCAACCAGGCGAGAGCGAGGAAGACTTCGCCAGCCGCCTTGCCGATTCTCTGGAACAGCGCATCCTCAAAGAAGGGCCAGAGACGGTAGGCGCCTTCATTGCAGAGCCGGTGATGGGCGCAGGCGGCGTGGTGGTGCCGCCGCGCACCTACTTCGAGAAGATCCAGAAGGTGCTGCAGAAATACGATGTGCTGCTGATCGCAGACGAGGTGATCTGCGCCTTCGGTCGAACCGGCGAAATGTTCGGCAGCACCACCTATGGTCTGAAGCCCGACATCCTGACCACCGCCAAGGCGCTGTCGTCAGGCTACGTGCCGATCTCGGCTTTGATGATCAACGACAAGGTTCACAGCGCGATCGCCGAGAACAGCGGCAAGATCGGCACCTTCGGTCACGGCTTTACCTATTCCGGTCACCCGGTCTCGTGCGCGGTGGCGCTCGAAACACTCAATGTCTACCAGGACGAACATATTCTCGAGCACGTCAAGTCGCTGGTGCCGCAGTTCCTCGAGCGTCTGAACAGTTTCGCGTCCCGCCGCTACGTTGGTGAGGCGCGTGGAGTGGGCCTGATCGGCGCACTGGAGCTGGCCCAGGATCCGGCCAGCAAGACATCGTTTGATCCAGCCAGAAAGATCGGCGCGGAACTGGCCCAGCGTGCGTTGGGCAATGGGCTGATCGTGCGCGCCATGGGCGATACCGTGGCCTTCTGCCCGCCACTCATCATTACTGCGGCGCAGATCGACGAGATGTTCACGCGCTTTGACAAGACCATGACCGAGTTCGAAGCTTCGCTCAAATGAAAATCGTCTACAGCGACGCGCATCGCAAACACGATCCGCAGCAGTTCATGGTGCGCGGCAAGCTCACGCGCAGCAACGAACAGCCAGAGCGCGCCTTTCGACTGCTGTCGGCGGCCAAGACCGCAGGGCACGAGATCATTCTGAACGAAGACTTTGGTGCACAGCCACGTGCTGCCATTCATACGCCGCAATACCTGAGATTCCTCGAGACCGCCTACACACGCTGGCAGGCGCTCGGAGATGCGTCAGCCGAAGTGATGCCCAATATCCAGCCGTTCTTCGGACAGCCGTGCACCTACCCGCAAGGCATTGTCGGCCAGGCCGGCTATCACATGGCCGATCTGGCATGCTCGATCGGCGCCCACACCTGGGATGCCGCAGTCGCATCAGCGCATAGTGCGACCCACGCGGC
>CAZZVZ010000469.1:0-2847 GCA_964657655.1 Gammaproteobacteria bacterium
ACGAAGCGCCGCGTGCCGCGCCTTGATAGGCAAAGCTGGCGTCGCTGAAGCGGTCGCACAGCACCCAGTCACCGCGCCCGAGGGCCGGCCGGATCACCTGATCGAGATGTTCCGAGCGGGCGGCGAACATCAACAATGCTTCGGTCTCGACGTTCATGGCGGTCTTGAGCAGCAGTTCGCGCAGTGCCTCGCCCAGTGCCGTTCCGCCCGGTTCACGCGTCACCACCACGGCATGGCCGAGCTGGCTGATGGTCTCGGCCAGCCAGGCAATATGGGTGCTCTTGCCTGCCCCGTCGATGCCTTCGAGCGTGATAAAACGGCCTGCTGTCATGGTTTTGCGGACTTCTGGTATTTGCCGACGGCACGGTTGTGTTCGTCCAGACTGCTCGAGAACTGGCTGCTGCCGTCGCCTCGCGCCACGAAGTAAAGCAGATCGGATGCCGCCGGATTGAGCGCTGCTGTCAGTGCCGCCTGACCCGGCAGGGCGATCGGAGTGGGCGGCAAGCCCTCACGCAGGTAGGTGTTGTAGGGCGTATCGCTCAGCAGATCGACCTTGTGCAGGCTGCCATCGTACTGCGTGCCAAGACCATAAATGACGCTTGGATCGGTCTGCAGCAGCATGTGCTTGCGCAGCCGGTTGTTGAACACCGCTGAAATCAGCGCGCGGTCCTCGGCGCGCCCGGTTTCCTTCTCGACGATCGACGCCAGGATGAGCGCCTGGTAAGGCGAGTCGAGCGGCAGATCGGGTGAGCGCTGCGCCCAGCCGTCGCGCAGATGCTTGGCCATGGACTGGTAGGCGCGTCGATAGATCTCGATGTCGGGCGTGCCGCGCGCGAATTTGTAGGTATCCGGGAAGAACAGACCCTCGGGGCTGCTTTCCGAGGCGCCCAGGCGGTGCATCAGGGTGGCGTCGTCGAGCCCCGCCACGGTCTGCTGCAGGTCGGTGTCAGAGGCGATGGCAGCGCGCATCTGGTGGAAGGTCCAGCCTTCTGGGATCACCAGTTCGATCTGCACCACTTCGCCGCGCTCCATGCGCGACAGGACGCTCAAAGGCGTCATGCCTTCCTCGATGGCGTAGGTGCCGGCCTGGATATGGGTGGCGCGGCCGTCGGCGCGCGCCAGGACATCGAACAGCACAGCCGGAATCGGCGCGCCGCTGTCGCTCACCATGCGGGCGATGCCCTGCATCGAGGTTTTCGGGGGAATGGTGACTTCGATCACCCCGTGGTGCAGATGGATTGGCCAGTTGGCCCACGCCAGCACGGAAACGATCGCGACGATGACCAAAGTCACAGCCACGGCAAGAAGGCGCAGAACGGACATTGACGAACCAGAAATCGGGCAAGTGCGTATCATAACTAAATGTGTTTTACGGTCTGCCACAGCTGTGCGGCAGCAACTCCAATGGCATTACAAAACCCCTCTGTCCCGCTCGATCTGGTGCTTGCCAACCGGCGCGTTATCAACGTCACCGGCCCTGATGCACTTTCCTTCCTGCAAGCGCAGCTGACTGCCAATGTGGCGCAGATCCCGCAACATGAATGGCGCTTGGCCGGCTACTGCTCGGCCAAGGGACGGCTGCTGGCGAGCGGTCTGTTGTGGCACATCGAAGGCGGCTTTGCCTGGCTGGTGGCCGACGACCTGGCAGCCGCACTGGTCAAGCGCCTGCGCATGTTCGTGCTGCGCGCCAAGGTCAGCATCGAGATCCGCGAGGCGGCGGTGATCGGACGCATCGGCTCAGGTGTGCCTGCGCCCCGCGTCCAGGGGCAGGCGCAGCATCAGGACCAGGGCATCAGTTTCTGGCTCGGCTTGTCCGATGTGCTGGGCAGCCCGCGCGCCTTTGGCGTGCTCGAGTCCGAGCATCTGGATGCGTTCTTGGCGCGCGCCGGCAGTCAGCAGGCGGGCGCGACCGATGCCCGGGCGACATGGGACTGGCTCGAGGTGCGTTCGGGGTTCAGCTTCATCGAGACCGCGACCCAGGACCGCTTCGTGCCGCAGATGGTCAACCTGGAAGCGCTCGGCGGGGTCGACTTCAAGAAAGGCTGCTACCCAGGCCAGGAAGTGGTGGCACGCAGTCAGTATCTCGGCAAGCTCAAGCGCCGTACCCTGCTCGCGCACAGCAGCGCGCTCGGCCAACAGACGCTGCCTGTGCCGGGTGGCGACGTCTACGATCTCGACAGTCACGAACCGGTCGGCACCATCGTCAGTGCCGCGCGCGCACCCGACGGCACAGTCGATTGCCTGATCGAGGCGCCCCTTGCCGCATGGCCCGGTGGCCTTGCGCTCAGCGGCCAAAGCGCCGCGCCACTCGAGCCGCTCGACCTGCCGTATGCCCTGCCGGACAACGAAGTGTTCGTCAGGCCGAGACTCTAGCCTTGAGCCAGCCACCAGGTGCCCTCGGCGCCTTGTCCGATGCATCCGGGACGCGCTCATCTGACAGCGAGCTCTACATCTACTACAAGGTCTCGTCCGGGCAGCGCGCGGCAGCTTTGCTGGCCGTCGGCGACCTGTTGAGGTCCTGTCGCGCGCTTGGCGTCACGGCTCGCCTGATGCATCGCCGAGATGTGGCAAGCGACGGGAGCGAAACCTGGATGGAAGTGTATGGCCAGGTGCCGCACCATTTCGACACCACACTGCTGCACCTGGTGCGCCAGCTTGGGCTTGAGGCCTTGACCGGTGAGCGTCGCGCCGAATGGTTCGCCGCCTTCGATCTGGACGCCTGACGCGTGTGCCTGATCGCGCTTGCCTGGCAGGCTGATGCCCGCTATCAGCTGGTGCTGGCTGCCAATCGCGATGAGTTCAGGGCGCGCCCCAGCGCGCGCCTTGGCTGGTGGACGGATCATCCCG
>CAZZVZ010000470.1:0-2829 GCA_964657655.1 Gammaproteobacteria bacterium
GACGCGATCGAGCGGCAGTGGTTCTAGAATCACTCCGGTCGAAAACGGCAGGACCTGATCGGCCTGGACATCAAGAAGCTTCGCCACCGCCTGGCACGACGCCAGGGCCGCATCGATGCCTGACTGGCCGGTGCCGCAGTTGGCGTTACCGGCGTTGACTAGCAAGGCGCGAACGGCGTGGCCGGTGGCCAGGTGGCGGCGACACACCTGCACCGGTGCTGCAGCGAAGCTGTTCTGGGTGAACACCGCCGCCACGCTCGCGCCGGCATCGATACGCACCAGCATCAGATCGCGGCGGCCAGCCCGCTTGATGCCTGCCATGGCAAAACCGAGTTCCACACCACGAATCGGCAAAATCTCTTCAGGCTTGGGAGGAAACAGATTGACGGCCATAAAAGCAGACGGAAATGGAATGTTTTGCGAAATATTGGCTCAAATCCGAGGCGCCCCGGCGGGCATCCGGATCATGCCGGAGAGTGCTCTATCATAACCGCCCCACCCCGAAGGACTTTGTATGCGCCCTAGCTGCTCTTGTTCGATCGCCGCCTGTGCCCTCAGCCTGTCGCTTTTCATCGGCGCGGCCAGCGCTCGGGCGCCTGCACCAGCCAGCAAGCGGCCCGTGGCCAGCGCACCAGCGGGCAACGGCCTGCCGCGCGGCATGACGCAGGTGACAAGTGTCGAAGGCATTGACGAATATGCCCTCGCCAACGGGCTGCACGTCATCATGCTGGAAGACGATTCAAAACCGACCACCACGCTCAACATGACCGTCAAGGTCGGCTCGCGCTACGAGCACTACGGCCAGACCGGCATGGCGCATCTGCTGGAACACATGATGTTCAAGGGAACACCCACGCACGGCGCCATCATGGCCGAGTTCCACAATCGGGGCCTGGAAGCCAACGGCAGCACGTCTGAAGATCGCACCAACTACTTTGCCAGCATGGCGGAAAGCACCACCAATCTAGAGTGGTACATGCGCTGGCTGGCCGACGCCCTCGTCAATTCGAACGTGGCGCGCAAGGACCTCGATTCGGAAATGACTGTCGTGCGCAACGAAATGGAGCGCGGCGAGAACGATCCAGGCACGGTGCTGTACTTCAAGACACTGGCCGCGGCGTACTGGTGGCACGCCTACGGACACGTGCCCATCGGCGCCAGAAGCGACGTCGAGAACGTCGACATCAGCCAGCTGCAGGCCTTCTATCACAAGTATTACCAGCCCGATAACGCGGTGCTGATCGTGACCGGCAAGTTCGATACCGCCAAGACACTGCAGCTGGTGGCCGACACCTTCGGCAAGATCGCCAAGCCGACCCGCGTGCTTGAGCCGACCTACACGCTCGATCCGGTCCAAGACGGCGAACACGGCGTGACCGTGCGCCGCGCTGGCGGCGCACCGGTGCTCTACACCATGTACCACATCCCGGCCGGCTCCGATCCGCGCTTTGCAGCAGGGCAGCTTGCGGTCGAGATCCTTGGTGGCCCGGAGCTGCGCCTGAACCACGACCTGGTGGAAAAGGGGCTTGCCGCAGATACCGGTGCTGAGGCGCTGTCGCGTCAGGAACCAGGAACCGTGCTGTTCGAAGCAGAACTGAAGGCCGACCAGTCGATCGACAACGCACGCGATGCATTGATCGCCACCGTCGAAGGGGTCGGCAAGCAACCCTTCACGGCAGAGGAACTGGCGCGCGCCAAGAATATCTGGCTGCGCAACTTCGACCGCCTGCAGGCCGATCCCGAGCACCTCGGCATTGCCCTGTCCGAATACGTGGCTCTCGGCGACTGGCGCTTGATGTTCTTTCGCCGAGACGGCATCAAGGCGGCCACGCTCGATGACGTCAATCGGTTCGCCACGACGTTCTTCCTGCGCTCGAACCGTACTGTGGGGACCTTCATCCCGACCAGCGACCCCAAGCGCGCGCCAGCGCTTGGACGCGTCGACGTTGCAGCAGAGCTGAAGGACTACAAGGGCCAGCCCAAGGTGGCTGCTGGCGAGACCTTCGACTCCTCCCCGGAAAACCTCGACAAGCGCACCGAGTTCTCGAGTGTCGGACCGATTCAGCTTGGTCTTCTTAGCAAGAAGTCGCGCGGCGCCAAAGTGGTGGCTCGCATCAACCTTCGTTTCGGTGACGAGAAGAGCCTGTTCAACCAGGATACCGCCGGTTCCATGGCGGGCTCGATGCTGTCGCGTGGTACCACCGCGTTGACACGCGAGCAGCTCGCAGCGGCCTTCGAGAAGCTCGGCACCACGTGGAGCGTGGAAGGCGGCGCCGAAGGCACGACGCTGGTGCTCGAGACCACGCGCGACAAGTTCATCGCCGCTTTGAAGCTTGGCATTGACGTCCTGAAGACGCCTCGCTTTGACGCGGCCGAGTTTGAGCAACTCAAGGCAGCGATTATCGAGAACCTGCAGTCCTCGCGTGACGAGCCCGAGACACGCCTGGCCGAGACCATCGCCGCACACGGCAACCCCTATCCCAAGGGCGACGTGCGCTATCCGGAAAACACCGAAGAGAGCCTGGTCGATGTCGAAGCGGCCAAGCTCGAGGACGCCAAGGGTTTCTATCAGCAGTTCTATGGCGCCTCCAACGCCGTGGTCAGTGTGGTCGGCGATTTCAACGGCGAGGAGGTCAAGCAGGTGCTGAAGGACGATCTGGCGGGCTGGACCAGTCCCAAGCCTTACACCCGCGTGCCGCGCCCATGGACCGCCCTGGCACCTGCCAAGTTCAAGATCGAAACCAAGGACAAGCAAAACGCCCTGATGATGGTCAAGACCACGGCGGCACTGCGCGAGGAGGATAAGGAGTTCCAGGCGCTGCGCCTTGG
>CAZZVZ010000471.1:0-685 GCA_964657655.1 Gammaproteobacteria bacterium
GGCGCTCAATGCATCAGGACGCTCCAGCATCCAGGCAATGAAGCCGTCGGTAACTGGTTTTGCGTCGTGGCGACCCTCGGCCAGCAGCAGCACTTTCATGGCGAAGTAGGGGTCGACCGTATCGCCGCCCTCGGTCACCGTAATGGCACCGTCCGGGGATGCGAAAGTGCCGAGCTGGAATGCTTGGGTTGGCGCAAGCGTCGCATGCGCGCTGCCTGCCAACCACAACAGCACGACGCCGAGCGCCAGAGCTGCCAAGGACAGGCGCTTGGCAGCCAGGCGCGAGCGAGGGATCGTTCCAGCCGGCATGACAACCAACATGCGACTAGACCCGCAGCTGCGCGAGCGAATCGACCAGCGTGCCGGTCACCTGACCGTGCTCACGCGCCCAGACCGTCCCGTACACCTTGACGCCGGCATCGAGCCGGATGCGCTCAGCGGTGATGGTGGTTGGTTCTTCGGGCGAGCCGATGATGCTGCCGGCGCCGATCTCGACCACGTCTTCGCCGACGATCGGTCCCTTGATGACCGCGTGCTGGCCGATCTGGATAGCACGCCTGGCAATCACGGCCCCTCTGACCTCGACATGGTCTTCAAGATTGAGCCGCCGCCGGCTCTTGATTGACCCGTCGATCAGGCTGCCTGCGCCGACCACGAAGTCCTTGGTGGCAATCAGCTGACCGGT
>CAZZVZ010000471.1:695-2826 GCA_964657655.1 Gammaproteobacteria bacterium
CTTTGAGTGGTGTGCGCGGCAACGCATGCCACTCGGCGTCGCGATGATCGGGGATGCCCTCACCCACCGTCATGATCTCAGGCGCATGCAGCCGTGCAAACTCGCTGCCCAGGCCGAGCACGATGGCGGTGTCCGACGTGACGCGGCCCCAAAGTCTTGCGTCACGCGCGCCGCTTATCTGGCCGCTAGCATGGGCCCAACGCAGCACTGCAGCGCCTCGTTCTAAATGGATCTCGCCATCGGCCAGCACCGCGCGACACGCCGTACGCGCACCGACGGTCAGGTCCTGGCGTCCGTAGACTTCCTGATTGAGCACATAGCCGCCTGGAATCACCATGTCACCGCAGGCGATCACGACCCGGGTTGCTTCGTGCGAGGTTTTCTCGGCGGGGAGCAGTGGATAGGTGTGCCCAGCCGACCCCACCACGACGTAGCGTTCACCGCGCTTCAACGAACCTTCGGCCACGTGCGACGGTTCTGCTTCCATGCCGTCGACAATACTGCCGATCTGGTCGAGGACGATGGTGCGAAAGCTCTCGGCAAAGTGGGTCACGCTGCCGTCGTAGGTGCGCACCACGTTGAGGGGCGCTGCATCGGTCGGCTGGCGCCACTCCTGCCAGGCCGGCAGTACCGGCAGCAGCACCAGCAGAACCACGACCAGCGTCAGCGTTGCGGCTGCGGCGTTCATATGGTGAAGCTGGTGGACCGGTAGCGCGAGGTCTTGTCCCAGGCCAGCTTGCGCTGGAAGATCGCATCGAACAGCTGGAAGCTGCTGGCGCGCGTGATCGTGACGATACTGATCAGAAAGCCGAACAGGTTGAGCGGCAGCAGGCGAATGCGGCGCTGACTGCCGTCGAGGTAGGCAGCGGCTCCAATCTCAAAGAAGGCAGCGAAATTGCCGACCGCGGCGTAGGCCATCAATGCGAACAGGGCGAGCGAGCCGATCAGCCACTCTGCCGTACTGAAATAGAACAGGAACAAGGTCACCGCCCAGGCACTGAACAAAAGCGGCGACATGACATACACGCCGAGCAGCATCAGGCCGTCGAGGCGTTCGCGACCGCTCACATTGCGGCTGCCGAGCAGCGGCATGATGTAGCGAAACGCCGCCTGGTTGTGGCCGCGCGCCCAGCGCATGATCTGGCGCACGCGCACCGGCCATGTTTCGGGCACTTCCTCATAGCATTCGGAACGATTCTGGTAGACCGTCTTCCAGCCGTTGAGCAGCAATCGGTAGGTCAGATCCGTGTCTTCGGCCAGTGCATCGTCGCGCCAGCCACCCACTTCACGCAGCGCACTGATGCGCACACCGCCCACGGTGCCACCATACTGCGGCACGGTCGCGAGATTCATGCGCGCTTGCTGATCCACCTGGTAGCCGCCGGCCCGCTCCATGTCGAGCAGGCGCGTCAGCAGGTTCTTGCCGACATTGAGCGGCACCACACGACCCATCACAGCACCCGTCTCGGGGTCGAAAAAGGGCGCCACCAGTTGCTTGATCAGGCCGCGGCCGGGGATGTAGTCGGCGTCGAACACCAATACGATCTCGCCTGCGAGATTCTCCGTGGCGTCTTTGAGTGCTGCAGCCTTGCCGGGTCGGCCTTCGCTCCTGTGAAACGGAAACACCCGATCCGGATGCTTGATGGCGAAGCCGTCGATGATGCTGCGTGTGTTGTCGGTCGAGCGATCGTTGACCGGCACGATGCGGATGCGGTTATGCGGATAGTCGGCATCGAGCAGCGCTGCGATCGAATGCATGATCACGGTCTCTTCGTTATGCGCGGCGATCAGCACCGTGACGTGTGGCCACTCCGCAGTATCAATATCGAGAAAGGGATGGCGCTGGTCCGCGAACAGGCGGTTCATCGTGAAAATGACGTGACGCAAGGTGTACAGCACGATGAGCGACAGAACCGAGAGCAAAAAGATCTCGAAAAATCCGATGAACCACTGCGGAATCGATCCAAAACGGGGATGCATCCACTGCACCGCCATCAGTTGCTCAAAAGTCCAGAACTTGGCCAGCCGCACCGGACTGACGGGCGTGAGATCCGCTGTCTGCTCGAGATCGATGGGTGCCGGGTCGGTGACGGTGGTGGGAGTGAACGCGGTCAACCCGGCGTCCAGCACC
>CAZZVZ010000472.1:0-2821 GCA_964657655.1 Gammaproteobacteria bacterium
ACTGGCGGCCATGCGTCACATCAAGGCAGCACTTGATCCGCACGGGCTGATGAATCCAGGCAAGATGCTCTAGCCGTCGTCGGGCATCAGCTACCGCGTTGCTGCTCACCCCTCGGGGTTGAGAACCTTCCATACTTCGGACACCACAACCGAGCCTTCGCCCACTGCAGACGCGACGCGCTTGACCGACCCTGCTCTGACATCGCCCACCGCAAAAATTCCCTTGTAGGAAGTCTGGAACGGCGACTTCTCGCCAACCTCGGCACCGGTCAGCACGAAGCCTTTCTCATCAAGGCGCACCAGTCCTGAAAGCCAGTCGGTGTTCGGCGCGGCGCCAACCATGATGAACAGTGCGCGCGTCTCGATCTTCCTGATGGTGCCCGAACTGATATCGCGCACCGAGACCGCCTCAAGGTGCTGGTCGCCGTGCAGCTCGACGACTTCAGAGTGCGCGGCGATACTGATCGAGGGATCTGCCGCCAGGCGACTCGACAGGTAGTGCGACATCGATGCAGCGAGAGATGCACCACGCACCAGCAGGTGAACGCACTTGGCGGAGCGGCACAGGTACATGGCAGCCTGGCCGGCCGAGTTTCCTCCACCGATCACCACAGCCTGAGTTCCCTTGCAGTAGCGCGCTTCGATCTCGGTCGCGGCGTAGTACACGCCTGCGCCTTCGAATTCGGCGAGCCGTTCGAGGGGCAGGCGTCGATACTGAACACCTGCGGCCACCACCACTGCCCTGCCGCGCACGCGCTCACCACTCTCGAAGGTTGCACAAAAGGCGCCGTCTGACAGGCGCTCGAGCGTCGCCACGCGGCGCGGCATGGCAAACCGGGTGCCGAACTTCATGGCCTGCACCTCGCCACGCCATACCAGGTCGCCACCTGAGATACCGGTCGGAAAGCCCATGTAGTTCTCGATGCGACTCGACGTGCCGGCCTGCCCGCCGATGGCTGCGTCTTCAATCACAAGCGCGCGCAGCCCTTCGGAGCCTGCATACACGCCTGCGGCGACGCCCGCCGGACCACCGCCGACAATCAGCACGTCGAACTCTTCGTCCTGCCGCAGATCGCGATTAAAGCCGAGCAGGCGCGCCACCTTTTCCGGGGTGGGATCTTCGATCATGGTGTCGCGGCCGAAGTACACCGCCGGACGCAGATGCAGACTCCCATGGCTCCCGACATCGCCGTTTGCGTCCTGGTTCGCAAGCGGCAGCGAGGTGTAGGGGATCCTGTTGCGACTGGCGAATTCGGCAATGCGGCGAATATTGAGGTCCTCGTCTTCGCCCACCAGTTTCAGGTTGCCGTCGCGATCTTCGAGCTGGCGCCGCCAGCGCGCCGCGAACACGGTAATGACGATGTCGGACATTTCCGGAATCTGGGCCATCAAGGTCAGCATGACCTCACGCGGAACCTCGATGACGCGCGTGTCGCACACCGCGCGCAAGGCGCGCGCCGACGAGCCGCCGTTCAGAAAGGTGACATCGCCCAAGAACTGGCTCGGCCCGAGCGTGAAAGGAACCTGGCGATCGTTGGTATACGGGTTGACGACTTCGATTTCGCCTTCTTCGATGAAAACGAACCGGTCGATCGGCTGACCAAGTTGGGTCAAGAAAGCGCCTGCCGGGTGCACCACCACTGTGCCTGCCGCCCGCAACGCGCTGACATGGGCATCGAGAAGTGGTGTGCGCTGCATCTGGCGCAGGTCAAAGCCGATCGTCTCCATGCGATTTCCCTTCAGCCGGAACAGGCTGCGCGTTCAGATGACATGCAAGCTCGCGCATTGCTTGAGGCGGCCGGCAAAAATATCAATGCGCCAGCCACGGTGCGGACCCTCCTTAACTGCAGCACAGCTCAGCCAAGGCGCGCAAGAACCGCAGGGAATGCCTGAACAGGATCTGGGGCACGCGCCTGCTCGGTGGCCGCCTCGCGCATGGCGCGGTAAGCATCGATCAGGATGGACTCGTTGGCATCGGCCAGCCGTTTTGCGTCACTCAGGTAACGACGCCACACGCGCGCAGCAGGTGCCCCATGGAACAGGCCGAGCACGTGGCGCACCACGTGACGCACATGTGCGAGCGGCTCACGCTGCAGGTAATCGGCGAGGTAGTCTGTCATGGCCAGAACCACGCCGTAACGATCCGGCAGCGGCGTACCATAGAGTGCATGCTCGACTTCCGCCAGCGCGTACGGCTCGTGATAAGCCATCCGTCCAAGCATCACAGCGCCGTACCGGGCAACCGAAGCCAGCGCTTTTTCAGGCGTATCAAGGCCGCCATTGAGAACGAATCGGAGTGTCGGAAAGTCGCGCTGCAAGCGCGCTACGACGTCGTAGCGAAGGGGTGGGACCTCACGGTTTTCCTTGGGTGACAGACCGCTCAGCCAGGCATTGCGCGCATGCACCACGAAGGTGGTACAACCGGCCGTCGCCACCGTGGCAACAAAGGTCTCGACCAGCTGGTAGCTGTCGTCGCGCTCGAGGCCGATGCGATGCTTGACGGTCACTGGAATCGAGACGGCTGAACGGATCTGCCTGACACTTTCGGCGACAAGTTCCGGCTCGCGCATCAGGCAGGCGCCAAACGCACCACGCTTGACGCGCTCTGACGGACAGCCGCAGTTCAAATTGATGGCATCGTAGCCAAACTGCTCGCCGAGGACGGCCGCACGCGCCAGGTCTTCGGGCTCGCTGCCACCCAGCTGCAGGACCACCGGGTGCTCGCTGCGCCCGAACTCGAGGTGGCGCTCGACATCGCCGTACAAAAGCGCATTGGCGGTCACCATTTCTGTGTACAGCAACGCGCTCGGTGCGAGGAGCC
>CAZZVZ010000473.1:0-2819 GCA_964657655.1 Gammaproteobacteria bacterium
TTTGGCCGCTATGCCCAGCAGGCACTGATGCAGGAATGCTACGCCCAGTGGAAGGCCAACGAGCAGGAACTCGCCCTGTCGGCCTGCAACAAGTTCATCAAGCAGTACCCCAATAGTCCCAACATCGACTACGTCTACTACCTGCGCGGCCTGGTCACTTTCCAGGACGACCTCGGACTGTTCGGCTTTCTGGTGCCGCAGGATCTGACCGAACGCGACCCGAAGTCGCTGCGCGATTCCTACGATTCATTCCGGGAAGTGATCGACCGTTTCCCGAAGAGCAAGTACACCCCCGATGCGGTGGTGCGCCTGCGCTACCTGGTCAATGCCCTGGCAGCGCACGATGTGCACGTGGCAGCCTACTATTACCGGCGCGGTGCCTACATCGCCGCCATCGACCGCTGCAAGAACGTGATCATCAACTACCAGCAGGCACCGGCCGTCGAGGACGCCCTGGAACTGATGAAGCGCAGCTATGACAAGCTCGACATGCCCGAACTGCGCGATGACACGGCGCGCGTGCTGGCGAGCAACTTTCCCAAGCACGTCGACGGCAAGTTCGACCCGGCGGCCAAAGCCTGGTGGCGCTTCTGGTAGCAGCCGGCCAAGGCGCAGCGCAGCCCGCAGGCTGCCCGGCGCGAACGGTTCCCCGCCGCTGAAACAGCCAGCGACCTCGAACTCAG
Organism: Gammaproteobacteria bacterium; assembly: GCA_964657655.1. Classification (GTDB taxonomy): domain Bacteria; phylum Pseudomonadota; class Gammaproteobacteria; order Burkholderiales; family Burkholderiaceae_D; genus CAJCIC01. The sequence goes on from CAZZVZ010000473.1 coordinate 684, forward strand.
CCGGCCATGCGGTCATGCTGCTCGAAGAATTCGACGGCCTCATCGAGAAGGCGTGTGCGCCGAAACGGCGGCAAGCTCTGCCAGATGCGCCGACCATAGGGTTTGCTGATCAGTCGCGGATCGCAGATCATGAGCAGGCCCCGGTCGCTCTCGTCGCGGATCAGGCGTCCTGCGCCCTGCTTCAAGGTGATCACGGCACTTGGCAACTGGTAATCCATGAACGGGTTGCCACCCAGTTCAGCCAGCACCTCGAGTCTTGCCGCGAGGACCGGATCATCAGGCGGCGCGAACGGCAGTTTGTCGATCACCACCAGCGATAGCGCCCGACCGCGCACGTCCACGCCCTCCCAGAAACTCTGGCTGCCGACCAGCACCGCGTTGCCAAGGCGCCGAAAGCGCTCGAGCAAATCGCTGCGCGTACCGTCGCCTTGCACCAGCAGCGGGAAATCGAGCTCTTCCTTGCGAAACGCTTCACGCAACTCCTCGGCGGCAATCTTGACCGCACGCAGCGTGGTGCAAAGGAGAAAGGTACGACCGCCGGCTGCACGAATCACCGGCAGCGCCGCTTCGACCACCGCTGCCGTGTAGCCCTGGGCATTGGGATCGGGCAGGTGCGAGGGCACATACAACAGGCCCTGATTGGCATAGTCAAAGGGACTGGCCCAGGCGCGTGCCGGACTGTCTTCCAGACCGAGCTGGGAGCTGAACAGCGAAAAATCGCCCTTTACCGCAAGCGTGGCGGAGGTAAAGATCCAGCTGCTGGCCTGCGCCTCGCGCGCGCGCCTGAAGGTCTCGGCCACCGACAGCGGCGTCTTGTGCAATTGCAGGCTCTGGCTGAAGGTTTCAATCCAGCGGATCGAGGCGGGGTCGTCCAGATCGCGCCACGCACGCAGGCGGCTCGCCAGGTCATGGGCGCGCCGCTGACACTGCTCGAGCGTGTCGCTGCGCGTCGCGGGATCCTCGAGCGATTTCTCAAGCGCATCGAGTGCCTCGATGGCGGCATCGATGGCGGGAAACAGCGGCGAGCCTGCATTGAGCTGGCGCAGATTGATGCGCATCACGTCCTGCGAGAAGGCCAGCCGCATGTCGCGCGCGGCACGCTCCACGGGCGCCACTGCCTCGGGCCACTTCAGGGCGTCGCGCGCATGCACCAGACCTTCTGCCAGTGTGTCGCGCGCCAGTTCGAGCAGCTGGAAGGTCGAGGTGGTCTGGCCGAAAAACAGACTTGCCGTCTCGGGCAGCTGATGGGCCTCATCGAAGATCACGGTGTTGGCGGTCGGCAGCAGGTCGGCGACTCCATCTTCGCGCAGCATCAGGTCGGCGAAGAACAGATGGTGGTTGACCACCACCACATCGGCCATCTGCGCCTCGCGGCGCGCCTGCATCACGAAACACTCGCGAAAATTCGGACATTCCATGCCCTGGCAGTTGTCTCGGGTGGAGGTCACGAGCGGCCAGATCGGGGCGTTCTCGGGCACATCCGTGACATCGGCACGGTCACCGTTCTTGGTGACCTGCATGAAGCGCACGATATTGCGCAGATGCGCGGCATCCTGGCGTGATGCGAGCCGGCCGTTGGCCGCAGTGCGCGCCAGATGGAAATGGCACACATAGTTGTTGCGCCCCTTGAGCAGGGCAATCGAGATCGGCGCGCCGATCGCCTTCTTCAGAAGCGGCAGGTCCTTGCGAAACAGCTGGTCCTGCAGGGTCTTGGTGCCGGTGGAGATCACCACCTTGCCGCCCCAGATCAGGGCCGGCGCGAGATACGCGAAGGTTTTGCCAGTGCCGGTGCCGGCTTCGGCGATCAGGGTGCTGCTACTTTCGATCGCCTCGGCGATGGCATGCGCCATCTCCACCTGGCCGGGACGGGCGCGAAAGCCGCTGACTTCGCGCGCAAGCGCGCCATCTTCTAGGAAAAGCTCGGCTAGGACGCGCTGCCTGTCGGCCGCGCTGGCAACGGTCGAATCGATTGAAACACCTCTGGCAGGACGCCCAATTGTCGCATACCCGCCGAGCCACGCCGTGCCCGCAGCGCAACTAGGCCGGGATATCCGGGACCAGCTGGATCTGCAGGAAGGTGATGTGGTCCTTGAGCTGCAATTTGCGCTTGTTCAGGCGTTTGAGCTGCAATTCGTC
>CAZZVZ010000474.1:0-2807 GCA_964657655.1 Gammaproteobacteria bacterium
CAGCCCAATGCGACGCGTGCGTTTCTGAACATGCGCAGCCAAGGGCTCGCCTCTTGCCAGTCAGCTGGGTGCCACGACATCTGCACACTTCTGAAGACGCGTTCAGGATGCGGCATCAACACCGTGAAGCGGCCGTCGCCGGTGGTGACGGCGGCAATGCCCTGGGGACTGCCATTGGGATTGAGGGGATATTGCTCGGTGGCGCTTCCCTGGTGGTCGACGAACCGCATCGGCACTGACAGTTCGGCAATACTGCCCTGCTGCGAGAAATCGGCGAAGCCTTCGCCATGGGCGACCGCGATGGGTGACTGCAGCCCTTCCATTCCCTTGAAGAAAATCGAAGCAGACGGCTCGATCCTGACGAGACTAAAGCGCCCCTCGAACTGTTCCGAGCGATTGCGCGTGAAGCGTGGCCAGGCGCTGGCGCCCGGAATCATGGGCGCGAGCGCCGCCATCATCTGACAGCCGTTGCAAACGCCAAGTGCAAAGGCATCAGGCTTGGCAAAGAAGGCCTCGAACATGGCGCGCAGACGCGGATTGTAGAGAATCGTCTTGGCCCAGCCTTCGCCGGCACCAAGCACGTCACCGTAGCTAAATCCGCCGCATGCAGCGAAACCCTTGAATTCGTCAAGCGTAAAGCGGCCGCTCAGCAGGTCGCTCATGTGGACATCGACCGGCTCGAAGCCTGCCTTGGCAAACACGTAGGCCAGTTCGATCTGACTGTTGACGCCCTGCTCGCGCAGCACCGCAAGGCGTGGTCGCGCGCCGCTTGCGATGAAAGGCGCGGCGATATCTTCTTCAAGATCAAATGGCAGCTGCACCGTGATGCCGGGATCTGCCGGATCAGAGCGCGCTGCGTATTCGCTTTCGACACATGACGGGTTATCGCGCAGGCCAGCGATCTTCTGGCTGGTCTCGCTCCAGCGCTGATGCAGGCTCTGATTGCTGGCGGCGAAGATTTCGGTGGCGTCGCGGTAGATCTCGATGGCCTTCTTGCCATTGGGTTTGCCGATCACGTGGGTCAGCGCACCGAGATCGAACTGGCGCACCTGCTCCATCACGGCACTCAACTGGTCCTTGTTGATCTGGATCACAGCGCCCAGTTCTTCTGAGAACAAGGCGCGCAGCGTCAGCTCGTCGCGTCGCGCCGAAACCTGCATGGCCCAGTTCTTCGAGTCGCCGTAGTCACTCGCATGTTCACCTTCGAGCGTGAGGATATCGACGTTGAGCGAGACCCCGACGTGGCCTGCAAACGCCATCTCGCACACCGTGACGAACAAGCCGCCGTCAGAGCGGTCGTGATAGGCGAGCAGCATGCCCTGACTGCGCAGCTGTGCGATCAGTTCGAAAAAGCGGCGAAAGCGCGCAGCATCATCGAGGTCGGGCACGTGCTCACCGAGCTGCGAGGTGACCTGGGCGAGGATCGATGCGCCGAGGCGGTTCTTGCCGGCGCCCAGATCGATCAGCAGCAGCAAGGTGTTGGCGTCGTCCACCAGTTGCGGCGTCAGGCTGTGCCGGACATCGTCGACTGCGGCAAACGCCGAGACCACCAGTGACACTGGCGCGACCACGTCGCGGCTCTCGCCGTCTTCCTGCCAGGCGGTGCGCATCGACAACGAGTCCTTGCCGACCGGAATGCCGATGCCAAGCGCCGGACACAATTCCATGCCGACCGCAGCCACGGTGTCAAACAGGGCCGCATCCTGGCCGGGCGTGCCGCAGGCCGCCATCCAGTTGGCCGAAATCTTGATTTCTGACAGCCGCGCGACGGGCGCTGCCGCAAGGTTGGTCAGGGCTTCACCGATCGCCATGCGTCCCGAGGCTGGCGCATCAAGCACCGCGATGGGACTGCGCTCACCCATGGCCATGGCTTCGCCGGCATAGCCGCTGTAGTCAAAAAGCGTCACCGCACAATCGGCCACCGGCACCTGCCAGGGGCCAACCATCTGGTCACGCGAATTAAGGCCCCCGACCGTGCGGTCGCCGATCGTGATGAGAAAACTCTTGTCGCCCACGGTCGGGTGCAGCAGCACGCGATCGATGGCGTCAGCCAGTGACAGCCCGGAGAAATCAAGCGCACAGCGCGCCTCGGCCAGGCGCTTCACATCGCGCAGCATCTTGGGGGGCTTGCCGAACAGCACGTCGAGATCGAGATCAACGGGCGCAATCGGGGAACGCTCATCGCTCAATTCAAGGCGCGTGTCGAGCGCGGCGTGCCCGACCACGGCGAACGGACAACGCTCGCGCCGTGCCAGGGCTTCGAACTCGCCCAGCCGATCGGCATCGATGGCCAGGACGTAGCGTTCCTGCGATTCATTGCTCCAGATTTCGCGCGGCGACAGACCGGACTCTTCGAGCGGTACTGCACGCAGGTCAAAACGTGCACCGCGCCCTGCCCCTTCGACCAGTTCGGGAAAGGCGTTGGACAGGCCGCCCGCACCGACATCGTGGATCGACAGGATCGGGTTGGCCGGGCCGAGTGCCCAGCAACGGTCGATCACCTCCTGCGCGCGTCGCTGCATTTCCGGGTTGCCGCGCTGTACCGAATCGAAGTCGAGATCGGCCTGGTTGGCGCCGGTTGCCATGGAACTGGCAGCGCCCCCGCCCATGCCGATGCGCATACCAGGACCACCCAGCTGGATCAGCAGTGCGCCGCCCGGTAAACCATCCTTGGCGGTGTGCATGTCGCGGATGTTGCCGATGCCACCTGCAATCATGATCGGCTTGTGAAAGCCGAAACGCCGGCTGCCGACGTTTTGCTCGTAGACGCGAAAGTAACCACCCAGATTTGGCCGGCCGAACTCGTT
>CAZZVZ010000475.1:0-2786 GCA_964657655.1 Gammaproteobacteria bacterium
CAGGCTTGGCGTCATGGCATTTGCCATTGCGTCGATCTATTCGCTGCCTTGTGCCGCTGCAGACACTCTGCCGTCCGCCGACCCAACGACCCCGCCCGCGAACAGCAGCGCGACCGCTGCTGCCGTTCTCGTTTCTCCAGGCAGCTTCGATCTGTTGGCCCAGTCGAGCACCAGCTCGAACGCGCCGCCCGCCGCGCCAGCAACGCAGGACCTGACGCCTGCCCAGGTGACCGCCAAGAAGCTTGATACGGCGCGCGATCGCATCTCACCAGATACCGGCAGCTCGACCTATCGTTTCAGTGAACAGGATATCGATCAGTTACCACTTGGCAGCGATACGCCGCTCAATCAGATTCTGCTGCAGGCCCCTGGGGTGGTGCAGGACTCGTATGGTCAGTTGCACGTGCGCGGCGATCACGCCAATCTCCAGTACCGCATCAATGGCGTTCTCATCCCGGAGCCGATTACGGGTTTTGGGCAAAGCATCGATCCGCACTTCGCATCGCAGATCAGCCTGCTGACGGGAGCACTGCCAGCGCAGTACGGCTATCGCACGGCCGGCGTCATCGATATCAGTACCAAGGGTGCCGACTTCCAGAACGGCGGCAGCGTCACCACGCTGTTTGGCAGCAACGGCTTGCGCGAGGGATCGCTCGAATATGCCGGCACTGCAGGTGACTGGAATTTTTTCTATAGTGGCTCGGACCTGCGTGACGACCTTGGCATCGAGAATCCGACCTCGACGCGCGATGCCCTGCACGACACCTCGACGCAAAGCCATCAGTTCCTCTATCTGTCCAAGGTGATCGATGACAGCAGCCGCATCAGCCTGATGCTCGGCACGTCACGCAACAAATTCGAGATTCCCGACGTGCCCGGACAGACTCCCAACTTCGTACTGGCGGGTGTGCCACCGGTGAGCTCGGCAGATCTCAACGCCAGACAGGACGAGACCAACCAGTATCAGGTGCTGGCCTACCAGGCCAGCCCGAGCGACAACATCGACTACCAGGTCGCCCTGTTTCATCGCTACACCGATGTGCATTATCAGCCCGACCCGACCGGTGGCGATCTGAGTTACCTGGGTGTCGCCGCCCAGATTCTGCGCAAGAACGAGGCGAGCGGTGTGCAGGCAGATGGCAGCCTCAAACTCAACGCCACCAATACGCTGCGTGCCGGTCTCTTCCTCGAGCGCGAGCGCTTTGGCGCCGACAACCAGTCACAGGTCTTTCTAGCCGACCAAGCAGGCATGCAGACCAGCGAGGTCCCGCTTCCGATCGACGACCAGACGCACCTGACAGGCGGTACCTACGGGGCCTACCTGCAAAACGAATGGCAGCCGATCAAGGCGCTGACCATCAACTACGGCGCGCGCTACGACAAGACCGACACGGTCACCAGCGCCCAGCAGCTCAGCCCGCGTGCTGGCGTGACTTACGACCTGTCTGCCGACACGCGCCTGCATGCCGGTTATGCACGCTACTTCACGCCGCCTCCCACCGAACTGATTGGCACCACTTCAATCGCACGCTTTGCTGGCACCACCGGCGCGGTTGCCTCCGGTGCCGATGCCTCGGTTCTGGCTGAGCGTTCCAACTACTACGACATCGGCGTCTCACAGATCCTGTCACCGAGCCTGACCGTCGGCCTTGACGCCTACTACCGTCAGGTCACCGACCTGCAGGATGAAGGTCAGTTCGGCAATGCACTGATTTACTCGGCATTCAACTATGCGCGCGGCAAGGTCAAGGGCGTGGAGCTGTCGAGCAACTACAAGGAAGGATCGTTCAGTGCCTACGCCAACCTGTCGGTGTCGCAAGCTGAAGGCGAGGATATCGTGACGGGCCAGTACAATTTCGATGCGGAAGAACTGGCCTACATCAGCAACCACTGGGTTCACCTCGACCACGACCAGACCGTCAGCGCATCGGCGGGAGCTGCGTACACCATGGGTGACAAGACATTGGGCGCTGACATGATCTTTGGCAGCGGACTGCGCGCTGGCTTTGCAAATACAGAACACTTGCCGGCCTACACCACCTTCAACCTGAGCGGCGACCAGCACTTCCATGCCGCCTTCATCGGCAAATTCGACGTGCGGCTGGCGTTCGTCAATATCTTCGATCGCATCTACGAGCTGCGCGACGGCACTGGTATCGGCGTGGGAGCGCCGCAGTTCGGCGCGCGACGCGGCGTCTTCCTGGCATTGACCAAGGCTTTGTGACGTTCAGACCTGCCCGCTTGAGAGGCAACAGCTGTTGAGCGAGAATCAGCCTGGTACCCTGCGCAGCAGCGGGGGTGTCGAGAGTCTCTTGGTCGCTGCTGGCATTTGTGGAGAACGAGTTGATCACCTTGCTGCTGTTTGGGGGCGCTATTTTGCTGGTCGCATTGATCCAGCTGGTGCGACGCATGCGTCGCACCAAAACCAATGCCTACGAGCGCTTTTTGCGCGATCAGAGTATCGATAGTGGCCGCATCGAGGATATGCGCACCTATAAGCTGCGCATGGCGACCGGCCAGAAACCCGCCCCCGGCGCAATTGATCCGGCGTCAGAAGAACCTCAGTCAAATCGTTGATCAGGCGCGGGCAGGACGGTCAGTCGCTGTCGAAAGACAGCTCTTGCTGCCCTGCGCGCTGTGCCGGTGAAAGCGCCGCCGTCTGGAGCGGCGCATGTTCCAGGGCGAGGCCGGCTGGCACCGGCGCTGCAGTCTGATCCGGCACGAATGGCCGGGTATTTTCAGCGGTGCTGCTCTGCGTGATGGTGGCTGGAAACTCGGTGGCTGGA
>CAZZVZ010000476.1:0-1188 GCA_964657655.1 Gammaproteobacteria bacterium
ATGTGATCTACAATGCAAAGCGGTCTTCTCTGTAGCTCTGCCATCCATGGCTGTAGATGGTGGTGGTGTAGCAGCATGCTGCGCATGAACTGCCCTACGTGTACAGACATTGGCCTTCATCTGCGGCCACAGCCATCGGCCGGCCGATCGGCTGATCGAAGCCGCCGATTCGACGGTCGATCCCAAAGCCAGATCTGCCATCATCATCCAGGCACTCGACCGCCTCAGCAGCAACTACTACTACCTGCCCCTGCTGCGCCCCGGGATCAACTGGCTGTCCGCCAAGAACGTCAAGCCGGTCATCACGCCAGGCGCGCTGGCCTGGCCACAATGGTTCGTCATCAGCTAGCAGACAATCACGCCGGTTGGAGCCAACTGCTCAGGCGCCGCCGAAGAATCAGGACGGGCAACTCGGATAGTGCGACTGATATGCGGCCCGCTCCGAAGGCCTCGTGCGGTCTTCGCGACTGGCTTCATTGCGCGTGAAACGACAACCCGCAGTTGCAGCGGAAAGCGCCGCCGGTGACAACACGTCGTCTCCCGCAGGCCTGGGCGCGCCACCGATCCAGTTGACCAGGTCGGCAAAAGCCTCGGCACCTTCTGCTGCCGTGAAGTGGCAGTGGCCGACATCGCGGATGACCCGCTGCACCAGCAAGGCGTCGTTGCCCATTGCCATGGCGCGGCGTCGATAGATCTGCTCCATGCTGAGCGGCACCCATACGTCGCCCAGGTCGTGCAGTGTCAACACCGGTACATCGAAATTTCCCTGCACCTCGGGAATCCAGCGCAAGCCATCGTGACGGCGACGGTTGGCGCCTTCTACCGGCACCTCTCGAGCGACTGTCTGATTGAATTCGACTTCTGCAGGCGACAGGGGACCGTCGACGGTTTCGAAGCGATAGGTGACATCACGGGTGTCGGTGATGCTCTGGTTGAGAATGCCCTCGAGCGTGTTGTCCACGCCAAGCGTCAGAAGCACACCTTGCTGTTCCTTGTTGGCAAACGCCTCAGCGAAAAATGGCCGGTCGCCGCCCGATAGATTGCGGTCAATCGCCTCGAGCCTGGCACCTTGCGCGGTGGTCTTGCTGGGGTAAGTCGAAAACAGAGCATCCCTTGCGATCGGGCTGAGCTCCGGCCACGGCCGCGGTGATGGCGCCACCCATCCGGCAGCCCGCGACCCTCGGGACG
>CAZZVZ010000476.1:1198-2771 GCA_964657655.1 Gammaproteobacteria bacterium
ATAGGCCGCGTTGTAATTGATCTGGTCGATGCCCGATGCGCACATCGGCAGGGCGCCCGCGTAGCGCACCTGATGAAGTTCGTCGGAGCGCGTCTCTTTCTCGACGGCAGCCTCCGCGATGTGGCCGCCCATCGAGGTGCCGGAGATGATGTACTGCTGCGGCACATCGAGTCTTACGCCGTTGACTTTTGCCAAGCCCTGAAATGCCAGTGCCAGCTCGTTGGTGTCTTCGATGCCGGCACGCACATCGTAGTTGCCCTTGTGATAACTCGACGCGGCCCAGGCGTAGCCATGATCGATCAGGTAGCGTCTAAACAGGGGTTCTCCAAGCGCCAGATCTTCTCCGGTGTAGCCACGTGCCCACATCACCAGCGTGCCGTTCCATCCCTGTTTGGGCACCTCGATGCGGTAGGCGGCGCCATCGAGGTTACCAACCCAGCGGTAGGTGTCGGGAACGCCTGCGAGGGCTGCGAATCCTGATTCTGACGGGGCAGCGTAGGCATGGGTGTCCTGCGGTCGCGTTTCTTCGCCAGAGTCCGGCACTTCCGCGCAGCCGAACAGGATCAGCAACAGCAGGCCGGCGCAGACAGATTTCATGGACGCCACGAGAGAAAAAGGCAGGGACGGGAAGATTAAACGGATTTCGAGTTGCGCTAAAGCGTGACGACTACATCTTCATCGCATCGCTGCCATCGGACCATTTGGCAACCGGTACGAAATAGATACTGGCGGGATCGAGTCCTGCCTCGCCGCCCAGCACTGGTGAGCCTGGCAAATTGGCACCCCAGTCGGGTGGGCTGCCTGCACCATGCGGCATGAAGAACATCAGGTGCGGATGCCAGTGGCCTCCGGCTGCGTCGCCAAGATAGCCGTCCTTGGACATCATGTAGCACATCGCCCCGACCTCGGGCGGCCCGATGCTGCCCGCGGCAATGGCCGCCTTGGTGCGCTCGATCATGTCGCTCTTGGAAACACCAGCGAGCACCCACCTGGTTCGTTCCAGATAGGTCGGCAGCACCGAGCGCGCCGCAGCTGCGTTAAAGCAGTTCGGCGAGCGCTCCTTCTGGTTCCAGAATTCTGCGTCATCGAAATCGCTCGCCCATGAGCGCTCGACGATGCACACAAATCCGTTCTTCCCCGCGGCTGCAATGCGATAACCATCACTGCCCAGCACCATGACTTCGGCGTCGCCCGAAATCGATGGCGGGGCGGCGCTCCGCGCCAGCGATATCTCGGCCGCTTCGCTCTGCATGCGGTACTCACCGATGGGAGCCATGTCGGCATAGCTGGTTGTTCCCGCGCATGCGGGTGCCATGCAGCTCGCACACAGCAAAGCAGTGCAGACCACGGCTCGAGCTTGAGCCCTGGCTCGTGCCCGCAGGCGCTGGCTTGTGACCACGCGATTCCAACGCATCAGTGTCTCCTTGTGGGGCTGGCCATGCGTGATGGGCAGGGCGGGGCTGCGCCATCTCCCGGTCTGATGATGAAGCACGTCTCACCCGGCGAGCACGACCTGGATCCCTTGCACCGGAGTGGATTATTGCACCGCCTGGGCCATGCTGAGAACACGGAT
>CAZZVZ010000477.1:0-2743 GCA_964657655.1 Gammaproteobacteria bacterium
CGTGGGCGACGACCATGCCGGGCCGCTGCTCATCATCGCAGGGGCAGGCTCTGGCAAGACCAGCACGCTGGCGCACCGCGTCGCCCATCTGATCGAACGCGGCGCTGATCCCTCGCGCCTTCTGCTGTTGACGTTCTCAAGGCGCGCCGCGCAGGAACTCGAGCGGCGCGCGGCCACCGTGCTGCGCCAGCATTTCGGCCAGAACCAGAGCGGCGTCTCCTGGCAGCTGCCCTGGGCCGGAACCTTCCACAGCATCGGCGCCAGGCTGTTGCGCGAATACGCCGAATCGATCGGACTGTCAGCCAGCTTTACCGTGCATGACCGGGCCGACTCGATCGATCTGATGGGCTTGTTGCGCCACGAACGCGGGCTGGGCGAGACGCATAGCCGCTTCCCCAGCAAAGGCACCTGCAGCGCCATCTATTCGCGCAGCGTCAACAGCCAGAGCCCGCTCGAGGCCGTGCTGCGCCTGGGATTTCCGTGGTGCGCGCCATGGCGTGCCGAACTCGCGGCCCTGTTTGATGCCTACATCGCCGAGAAACAGCGCCAGCAGGTGCTCGACTACGACGACTTGCTGCTCTACTGGTCGGCCATGATGCAAGAGCCATCCTTTGCGGCAGCCATCGGTGAACGCTTTGACCACGTGCTGGTCGATGAGTACCAGGACACCAACCTGCTGCAGGCCAACATCCTGATCGCCATGAAGCCGACCGGCCATGGGGTCACCGTGGTGGGTGATGATGCCCAGTCGATCTACGCCTTTCGCGCGGCCACGGTGCGCAATATTCTCGATTTTCCCAGCCAGTTCTCGCTGCCCTGCGAGCGCGTGACACTGGCACGCAACTACCGCTCGACCCAGCCGATCCTCGCCGGCTGCAACGCGGTGATCGGGCTGGCCAAGGAAGGTTACGCCAAGCAGCTCTATTCCGACCGCGTGGCGAGCCAGAAGCCACTGCTGGTGACTGTCAAGGACGATGCCGGTCAGGCCAGCTATGTGGCCGAACGCATCCTCGCGGCGCGCGAAGACGGGCTGTCACTCAAGTCGCAGGCGGTGCTGTTTCGCACCAGCAGCCACAGCGCGGCTCTCGAGCTTGAACTGGCCCGACGCAACATCCCCTTCATCAAGTTCGGCGGTCTGAAATTTCTCGAGGCAGCGCACATCAAGGATCTGCTGTCGGCGCTGCGCTTTGTCGAAAACCCGCGCAGCCGCATGGCGGGCTTCCGCCTGCTGCAGCTGATGCCGGGCATGGGCCCGAGAAGCGCGCAGAAGATCCTTGACGCGATCGGCGCCGATGCCGATCCCCTCGCAGCGCTTGGCAACCAGGAGGCGCCCAACGCCAGCGCGGCCCCCTACCAGGCCCTGCTGACCACGCTCAAGGCCAGTCGCGGCCTGCCCTGGCCCGAGGAGATCGGCGCCTGGCGGCGCTGGTACGAGCCGCACCTGTCGCGTCTTCACGATGACAATCCGAGCCGCGTGCAGGATCTCGAGCAGCTTGAGCGCATCGCTTCCGGCTACCCGTCACGCGAGCGGTTTCTGACCGAGCTGACGCTCGATCCGCCCGAGGCATCGAGTGACGAGGCCGGTGTGCCGCTGCGCGATGAGGACTATCTGATTCTCTCGACCATCCATTCCGCCAAGGGCCAGGAATGGAAGGCCGTTTATCTGCTCAACGCAGTCGACGGTTGCATTCCGTCGGACATGGCCACCGGCAGCAGCGAGGAGATCGAAGAAGAACGGCGCCTTCTGTACGTTGCCATGACACGCGCACGTGACCGGCTCGAGATCGTGGTGCCGCAGCGTTTCTACGTGGCACAGCAATCTTTCAAGGGTGATCGGCACCTCCTGGCCTCGCGCAGCCGCTTTCTGCCAGACAGCCTGACCGGTCATTTCGAGCGCAGCACCTGGCCGTCTGTGGCGCCTGGAGCTGCTGCCTCGAGCCCCACTACGCTCGCGAGCATTGATCTTGCATCACGCCTGCGCGGCACATTTGCGCGCGGCGAGTAGCAAGCCGCCGCCCGATCATTCAAAGGAACGGTTTTGCACGGAATTTTTTTCAGAATGGCACTTCTTTCAGCCCTGCTGCACGTCTACATCGGAGCGCGCATCGCCTTCGATCTGCCCGATGGACCGATGAGCCACGTGCTGCTGGTGGTCTGGCTGGTGTTCTCGGCGCTGGTGATCCCGCTTGGCGTCGCAGCGCGCATGATCGAGCCGGCGCGCCTGTCGGACCTGCTGGGCTGGCTCGGACTGGTGCCGATGGGGCTGTTTTCATCGCTGTTTGTGCTCACCGTGGTGCGTGACGTGGCAATGGTGCTGATCTGGGCCGGCAACGCCACCGGTCTTTGGCCGCTCACGCCAGCCGCGTTTGCGCCTGATTCGGCGCTTCTTGTGGTGGCCGCCGCGCTGTTTGCCACGCTGGTCGGCTTCATTGGCGCGAGGCGCACCGCACGGGTGGTCAAGGTCAGCGTGCCGCTGGCTGATCTGCCCGATGCGCTCAACGGCTTTCGCATTGTCCAGATCAGCGATATCCACGTCGGTCCCACCATCAAACGCGCCTACCTGGCGGCCATCGTGGAGCGCGTCAACGCACTCAAGCCCGACGTGATTGCCGTGACCGGTGATCTGGTCGACGGCAGTGTCGCCCAACTGAGCCAGCACACCGAGCCGCTGTCGGAGCTGACGGCCCGCTACGGCAGCTACTTCGTCACGGGCAACCATGAGTACTACTCGGGCGCCGCGTCC
>CAZZVZ010000478.1:0-2739 GCA_964657655.1 Gammaproteobacteria bacterium
GGTCCAGCTCCAGACCCAGGTGCAGGCGCGCGGTCTGGAGTCGCTTGTCGACATGCGCGGCAACCAGAATGATGTGATCCCCTTTCTGCACGCTTTCGACTGCTTCGCGTTGCCATCGTATGCCAATGAAGGCGTGCCGCAGGCAATCCTGCAGGCCATGGGTTGCGGTGTGCCGGTCGTGACCACCGATGCAGGAGCAATCGGGGAAGTCGCGCAGCACCAGCGCACCGCGCTGGTGGTGGCACGCGAGGATAGCGCAGCACTTGCGGCAGCGCTCGAAGACGTGATGCGGCACCAGGACCAGGCCGCCGAGAGGGCGCGCCGGGCACGTGCCTTGATCGAGGCAGCACACAGTCTCGAATTCATGCTCGATCGCATGGAACAGGTGTTCGTCGCCGCGCGTGCGGCCCGGCTGGCCCACTAGGAGATCGCGATGTCGTTCAATCCATCAACCACGGCAGCGGCCATCAGCCGCTATCCGGTGCCGCAGCTGGGCGCACTGCCAGACGACATTCGCGCTGCGATTCTTGCAGTGCAGGAGAAAGCCGGTTTCGTGCCCAATGTATTCCTGGCGCTGGCACATCGGCCTGCCGAATTTCGTGCCTTCTTCGCCTATCACGACGCGCTGATGCTCAAGGAGACCGGCAGTCTGAGCAAGGCTGATCGCGAGATGATCGTGACCGCCACCAGCGCACGCAACCGCTGTCTTTACTGCGTGGTGGCCCACGGTGCGCTGGTACGCGTCTATTCGAAGAAGCCGCTGCTTGCTGACCAGATCGCCGTCAACCACCGCAAGGCTGATCTGGAGCCACGCGAAAAAGCCATGCTCGACTTCGCCCTCAAGGTGTGCGATGACTCGGCGTCGGTATCTGAAGAAGACTTCGTGATGCTGCGCACGCATGGCTTTGACGAGGAGGATGCATGGGACATCGCTGCCATTACCGCCTTCTTCGGACTATCGAACCGCATCGCCAATGTCACGGCGATGCGACCCAACGACGAGTTCTATCTGCTCGGCCGCGTTGCCCGCAGCAAGAACTAGGGCGCGCTATGGCGCGCCAGGAAACGGCGCCTCAGGCTTTTCAGGACGAACAGCGCCAGCAGCGCCGTCAGCAGGTCGGCGGTGATCGCGAGCGCAAACACAGGTGTCCAGCTGCCGGTCTGCTCGCGCAGCAGCGCAGCGAGCGGGCCTCCGAAGATGGAACCGATACCCTGTGCGATGTACAGGCAGCCGTAGTTGGCAGTGGCGTGCCGAGCGCCGAAGGTGTCGGTCAGCGTCGAGGGAAACAGCGAGAAAATCTCGCCCCAGCCGAAGAACACCACGCCTGAGAGCAGCACGAAGAGGAGTGGGTCGCTGCGCGTCAAGAGCCAAGCCGTCATGGCAAGGCCCTCGAGCAGGAAGGCGACGAACATGGTGTTCTCTCGGCCGATGCGGTCGGACACCCAGCCAAAGAAGGGTCGCGTCAGGCCGTTGGTGAATCGATCGATGGTGAGTGCCAGGGGCAGTGCGGCGCTGCCGAGCACCAGCATTTTTGCGACGCCGAAATCGTTGGCAAAACTCGCCATCTGCGATGTCACCATCAGGCCCGAAGTCGACATCAGCGTCATCATGACAAACATCAGCCAGAACACCTCTGATTTCAGCATCTGACCCGGACTGAAGCTGACGCCTGGGACTGCGCCCTGGAGTTCGGACGGGATCGCCGGCGTGTCAGGCGGGGCGCGCAGAAACTGGGCAGCGATGAGCCCGACCACACCAAACGCCAGGCCGAACCACAGCAGGGTCGACTGGTAGCCATTGGCGGCGATCGAACCATTGATAGGGAAGGTCGTGACGATGGCACCCATGCCGTAGCCGGCCGCAACCGTGCCGGCCGCGAAACCGCGCTGGCTGGGAAACCACTTGACCATCAATCCCACGATACCGACGTACACCACGCCGGTGCCGATACCGCCCAGCACACCGTAGGTCAGATAGAGCATCGGCAACGACGTCACGCTCGATGCCAGCACCCAGCTCGCGCCCGTCAGGAGTGCACCGAAACTGATCATGCGGCGCGGACCGAAGCGGTCGATCAGGAATCCCTGGAATGGCGAGAGGAAGGTCTGCAGGATGATCAGCAGCGAAAAAGTGATCTGCAGCGATGACAGCGGCACACCAAGCGCTGCCGTGAGCGGTTTGGTAAACAGCGTCCACACGTACTGGGGGCTGGCGATGGCCATCATGCACACCAGGCCAACAGCGAGCTGGATCCAGCGCTGCGAGCGCGGTGGCAGCGCGGCGCTTGGGAATGCTTCGATTGCAGGAGAGCTCATGGCGCGCGCACGGGTTGATTGGGACGGCCTGCAAAAAGCAACGTCCATGCCGTCTTGCGCGGAAATAAAAAAGGCCGCCCTGAGGCGGCCCTTGTCACGACGAGCAGCAGCTTACTGGTGCGGCGGCTCTTTCTTCTTGGCGGCTTCTTCACGTTCCTTGGCAGCGCGTTCAGCAGGCGTTTCGGCTGCAGCGGCGGGGTGCGGCGGCGGTTCGTGCGCTGCAGGTGCCGGATGGGGAGCCTCATGCACCTCTGGTGCCGGGTGTGGTGCGGGTGCCGGACGTGCTGCCGGCTCCGGACGCGCGGCTGGTTCGGGATGCGCTGCAGGTGCCGGACGCGCGGCTTCGTGCGCCACGGGAGCCGCCGGTGCCGGATGTGGCGCAGGACGGGCTGCCTCGTGCTCGACCGGTGCCGGACGCGCTGC
>CAZZVZ010000479.1:0-2739 GCA_964657655.1 Gammaproteobacteria bacterium
CCGATCCGCACCGTGCGCGGCGCGGGCTATTCCTTCGACGAGACCTTCGGCAAGAACGTCGAGCATTACCGCGATGACGTGACAGTCACAATCCCTGTGACTTCGAGCGCACCGTTCACGCTGGTGTCGACCGCGCAGGGCTGTGCTGATGCAGGCCTTTGCTATCCACCCCAGGAGTCGCGCCTTCAGCTCGATCCAGCTGCGGCTGCCGCGGCGCCTTCTTCGGCGGCCGGTTCAGGTGGCAACTTCAGCTTCTCGGGATTGTCGGCGTTGCAGGGCGGCAATCTGATCTGGATCGCGTTGTTGTTCGTTGGCATCGGTTTGCTGCTGTCGCTGACCCCTTGTGTGTGGCCGATGTTTCCGATTCTTTCTTCCATCATCGCAGGCGACGATGCCGAGCACCTGACCCGGGCGCGCGGCTTTTTCCTGGCGCTCGCCTATTCGCTTGGCATCGCTGCCGTCTACACCGCGCTCGGCGTGGCTGCCGGCCTGGCGGGCGAGGGCCTGGCGCAGGCGCTGCAACGCCCGCCCGTACTGCTCTGCTTCGCCGCCTTGCTGGCGTTGCTGTCGTTGTCGATGTTCAACGTCTACCAGCTGCAGATGCCAAGCGCGATCCAGAATCGCCTGAACACCATGACCACCCGTGCCGAGGGAGGGCGCATGGTCGGCGTTTTCTGCATGGGTGCGCTCTCTGCCCTGGTGGTCGGCCCCTGCGTTGCGGCGCCGCTTGCCGGGACGCTGCTGTACATCAGCCAGACCCACAACGTCCTGATCGGGGGTGTGGCGCTGTTCAGCCTCGCGATCGGAACCTGTGTGCCGCTTCTCGTACTTGGATTCTGGGAGGGCGCCATGCTGCCGCGTGCCGGCGCCTGGATGGAATCGGTCAAGCGTGTGTTCGGCGTACTGCTGCTGGGCGTGGCGATCTGGATGGCATCGCCGGCGCTGCCCGCGTACCTGACCTTGTTGCTGTGGGCCGCGTTGCTGGTCGTAAGCTCGGTCTTCATGCACGCCTTTGATGCTCTGCCTGCCGGCACGCCCGGACCGACCCGGATCTTCAAGGGCCTCGGCCTGTTGCTGTTCGTGATCGGTGTGGCGCAGGTCGTGGGAGCTGCCACAGGCGCCGGGGATCCGATGCGCCCACTTGGCAATATCGCCTCGCGCGGCAGTGCGGCACCCTCGAGCGCACTGGCGTTTCAGACCATTCACTCAGGCGCCGAGCTCGACCAGACGCTGGCGCATGCCGGCAAGCCGGTGATGCTCGATTTCACGGCTGACTGGTGCGTGGCCTGCAAGGAAATGGAACGCGATACCTACAGCGATCAGCGCGTGATCGCAAAGCTCGCCTCGTTTACACTCATCAAGGCCGACGTCACCGGCAACTCGCCCGATGAGCGCGCCTTACTGAAGCGGTTCTCCCTGTTCGGCCCACCGGGCATCATGTTCTTCACGGCAGACGGCAAGCCTCTGCCGGCGGCGACCGTGGTCGGCTTCGAGGGACCGGAGCAGTTCCTCGGCAGCCTCGCGAACGTCGCCAGCTAGCACCCTCGGCCTGAATATTGCATTGCAGCATGGTCTTTGGAGAAGAACATGCGGATTGCCCTTGCCTTGCAGGGCGGTGGTGCCCACGGCGCCTACACCTGGGGTGTGCTCGACCGCCTGCTGCGTGAGCCTGATCTCGATGTCGATGCAGTCAGCGGCGCGAGCGCCGGCGCAGTCAATGGCGTGGCATTGCTCGAAGGCTGGCGAACTGGCGGCGCGCGCGGCGCACGTCAACTGCTCGAGCGCGTCTGGACTGCGGTTGGCGGGCGCAGCCAGCTCAGTGAACTGCTTGGCATTAGCGGCAACTTTCGTAACCACGCCGTGCATCACGCGGCGCTGCGCGGCGCCGCCAAGTGGACACGCTGGATGTCGGCTGAACAGATCAACCCGCTCGGGCTTGATCCTCTGCGCGACATTCTTGACGACTGCATCGACTTCAAGCGTTTCAGGGAGGGGCGCGGGCCAGCGTTCTATGTGTCGGCAACCGACGTTGAGGCCCGCCGCGCTCGGATATTCTCGCGTCCGGAAATCTCGCGCGACGTGATCCTGGCATCCGCCTGCCTGCCTCATCTGCATCGCGCCATCACCATTCAAGGGCGCATTTACTGGGACGGCGGCTTGACCTCCAACCCGCCGCTCTGGCCGCTGGTCAGGTATGCGAGTGCCCGGCAGATCGTGCTGATCCGGTTGGGCGCGAAGCGCGAGAACGACGACCTGAGCACGCCTGAGTCGATCCGTGGCGAAATGACTGAACTGAGCTTCGAATTGCCCCTTGCCGCAGAACTCGAATCGATCGCCACGGCAAAGGCCATGGCGCGTGACAGCTGGATGGCATTTGCCGAGCCGATCAGGCGCCTGCGCCAGACCGAGATCAGTACCATCGGCTCGCCCGAGTGGCTCGGTCAGTTCGATCCGATCAGCAAGGTCGATACTGCGCCTGCCTTTCTCGAGGAACTGCGCCACGCCGGCGAAAAGGCCGCCACCGAGTGGTTGCGGCGCTGATGCTGAAATCATCGGGTCGCAGCCTCGGCATAAGATGGACCGGCCAAGGTTCCTGCGCTAGCATGATTGCTCCTAATCCCTGTCACTAAAAAAAAGGTCCTCATGAACCGAATCGGAGGAGTGTTCTCGAGCGTGTTGGCGGCTCTGGCGCTGACATTCGCCATGCAAGGCCAGGCGGCACCCGTCACAGTGACGACG
>CAZZVZ010000480.1:0-2724 GCA_964657655.1 Gammaproteobacteria bacterium
GCTGTTGAAGGCGCCGGCCTGCAGCATGGTCGGCTTGCCGTCCTGCACGTTGGCAGCCGGCGACACGGGTGGCGTTGCTGCGGCGCCAAGCGCCGGCACGGCAGCGGGCGTTGCGGTGACCACCAGCGGCGGGTTGGCGGCCGCCGCGCCTGGCGTGGTTGTCACGCTGTTGCCAAGCACTGGCGCCTGGCCATTGCCTTGCGCATCGCGGCTGTAGAGCGACTTGTTGGGGTCGGGAATATTGCCCGGGTCGACGTCGCCCTTGTCGGGTGCGTGCGCC
Source organism: Gammaproteobacteria bacterium (assembly GCA_964657655.1). Lineage (GTDB taxonomy): Bacteria > Pseudomonadota > Gammaproteobacteria > Burkholderiales > Burkholderiaceae_D > CAJCIC01. Next base: position 281 of record CAZZVZ010000480.1, read on the forward strand.
AGCTTGTTGATGAAAGGTATCGGCGCCTTGGTGATCACCAGGGCAACCACCACTGCGATGGCCAGACCCACCACCAGGCCGACGATGAAACCGACGATGGTGCCACCGCGTTGAGCCTTCATTTGAAGCATTGCAACCTCTACATTTTTTCCGGGGCGCTGACCCCAAGAAGCGCAAGACCGTTGCGCAGAACCTGACGGGTGGCGACCAGCAATGCCAGGCGCGCCAGGCGCTCCTTGGCGTCATCGACCAGCACCCGCTCGGCATTATATTGAGAATGCATGTCCGCAGCGCAGTCCTTCAGATAGAAAGCGATCTGGTGCGGCGCCATATCGCGCGCGGCATCAGTCAGCATGCCCGGGTACTGGGCCAGACGGCTCAGCAGCGCGCGTGCGCCGGCGCCGGTCAGCCCGCTGACATCGATTGCGCCGGCCAGGTCGGTCTGGGCGGCTTCGCTTGCGAAGCGCTCCTGCCACTGTCCGATGACGGAACAGATGCGCGCGTGCGCGTACTGGACGTAATAGACCGGGTTGTCTTCCGATTGGGAAAGGGCAAGATCGATGTCGAAAACGAATTCGGTTTCGGCTTTGCGGCTGGCGAGGAAGAAACGCACTGCATCACGCCCGACCCAGTCGATCAGGTCGCGCAGCGTCACGTAGCTGCCGGCGCGTTTGCTGATCTTGACCTCGGCACCGCCACGCATCACCTTGACCATCTTGTGCAGCAGGTAGCGCGGGTATTCGGGGGGAATGCCGAGATCGAGTGCCTGCAGGCCGGCCCGCACCCGCATCACCGTGCTCTGGTGGTCTGAACCCTGGATGTCGAGCGCCTGCGTGAAGCCGCGTTGCCACTTGTTGAGGTGGTAGGCGACGTCGGGCACGAAATAGGTGTAGCCGCCCTCGCTCTTGCGCATCACGCGATCCTGATCGTCACCGTAATCGGTGGTGCGAAACCACAGCGCGCCATCTTTCTCGTAGGTCTTGCCGCTTGCCACCAGGGCAGCGACGGCCTGCTCGACCCGGCCATCCTGGTAGAGAGAAGATTCCAGGAAGTAACTGTCAAAGCGGACGCCGAATGCGCGCAGATCAAGATCCTGCTCGTGGCGCAAATACGCCACCGCGAAATCCCTGATGGCGCTGATGTCGTCGATATCGCCGCTCGCCGTGACGCTGCGGTCGTCGGCGGCGACGCTGTCTTGGCGCAGGAAGCTGGCTGCGATGTCGGCGATGTAGTCGCCGTTGTAGGCCTTCTCTGGCCAGCCGGCCATGCCGGGCTCTTGTCCATGCAAACGCGCGTGGACTGAAGTCGCCAGATTGTTGATCTGTTCGCCCGCGTCGTTGTAATAGAACTCGCGCGTGACCGCCATGCCCTGCGAGGCGTAGACCTGGGCCAGCGCGTCGCCGAGAGCCGCCTGGCGCGCATGGCCGAGGTGCAGCGGCCCGGTCGGATTGGCCGATACGAACTCGATCAGGATGCGCGCCGGATGGCCGCTTTGCGCTGGCAAGGTGCCGAACTGTTCGCCCTGTGCGAGGATCTGCTGCACCACCGCCTGGCGCGCTGCGTCGGTGATGGTCAGGTTGATGAAGCCAGGTCCTGCCACTTCAGCGCTTTCGAGCAGATCCTTGAGCTCGGCGTCCGCCAGCAGGCTGGCGCACAGCGTTTCGGCCACTTCGCGGGGGTTGCGCTTCAAGGGCTTGGCAAGCTGCATGGCGAGATTGGTCGCGGCATCGCCGTGGGCGGCGATCTTGGGGCGCTCGAGCATGACCTGAGGGCGCAATTCGCTGCCGGCCACGACTGGCTCGACGGCACGAGTGAGAGCGTCGCGAAGGCGCTGTTGGAATTGCAAGAGCATGATGCGCGGGTCTCGAGGAGAGGCTTTTAACTGCAGCCAGGAAAAGAGCGCATTATTTCACACGCTTTCAGGACCACTTTGCTTTCGGTCGGCATTGCTGGCGCGCGGCTTGCGCGCGGCCTGACGAACTCGACGGCGGCTGGCCAGTCGAATCCTTTCAACTCTTTCGGGTAGATGCAAATGGACGAACCGATTCTGTCAGAAATCGAAGCGCTGATCGACGAAGAACATCAGCTCCGCTCAGCCGGCAAGCCGGTCGACAAGGCCCGTCTTGACGCCCTTGAGGTGCGACTCGACCAGTGCTGGGACCTGCTGCGTCAGCGACGCGCCAAGCGCGAATTCGGTGACAACGAGGCCGAGGCCAAGTTAAGGCCGGCATCGACGGTCGAGAAATACGAGAACTAGGCGCCAGTGAAGGCCGACATCAGCGCACAGTTCGACGCCATGGTGCGCCGCTACGTCGATGCGGTGCTCAACAAGTCACCTTCAGAGCTGAGTCTTCTTTACGCCGATGAGATACGCGTGTTCGATGCCTGGGAGAACTGGGGCTTCGAGGGAATGAAGGCGTGGCGCGACAATCTGGAGAACTGGC
>CAZZVZ010000481.1:0-2698 GCA_964657655.1 Gammaproteobacteria bacterium
AGTGGAAGCCAACGTGTCACACAATCTAGGGAGGACATGGAAAAACAGGCGCGTTCGCTCCTTGCCTACTGCGACCTGCCCTGGGAAGATGCCTGTCTTGCGTTTCACAAGACCAAGCGCAGCGTTCGAACTGCCAGCGTGCTGCAGGTCCGTCAGCCGATCTACAGCAGCTCGGTGCAACGCTGGCGGCGCGTCGAAAAATACCTCGCACCTTTGATCGATGCGCTCGGCGAATACGCGCCGAAGTGACCTGCTGACCAGCTGGCAGCGGCTGCTGGCACTCGCTGCAGCCAGCCTGGTGCTGGCAGGGTGCGCTGCCGGGCCTGTGCCCGTCGCGCGTCGCAGCGAGCATGCTGCCGCGCTGGCTGCAGCTGGCGGCTGGATGGAAAGCCGCATTCACACGCGCGCCTTCGAGATTGAATCTTTCGCCGCGCCAGACGCCTCTCACCGGCCGAACCTTGTGGTCTACATTGAAGGCGACGGTCTGGCCTTCCTGTCACCCGAACGCATCTCCGAAGACCCGACCCCGAGCGAGCCGGTCGCGCTCGAGCTGGCGCTCTCTAGTCCCATCGATGCAACCAGTCACGTCGCCTACCTGGCCCGACCCTGCCAGTACACCGGCATGCTGCCGATCTGCCGGCCTGCTTACTGGACTGCAGAGCGCTTTGCGCCGCAGGTCATCGAGGCCATGGATGATGCCGTGTCGCAGCTCAAGACGCGTTACGGCGCGACCCACGTGACGCTGGTCGGCTATTCCGGAGGGGCCGCGATCGCGGCGCTGCTGGCCGAGCGCCGCGACGACGTGGTGCGTCTCGTGTCTGTTGCCGGCAATCTGTCGACCAGACGCTGGACCGACTTGCAGGCGCTGGCGCCCCTGAAGGGATCGCTCGATCCCTACGACCAGCGTGAAAGACTGGTTGGTATCTCCCAATGGCATTTTGTGGGCAGCTCCGATAGCGTGGTGCCTCACACGCTGACCGAACAATTCGTGCAAGGAATGGCGAACGCAACAGTGATCACGATCGATGGCTTTGATCACGTCTGTTGCTGGGCCGGGCATTGGCCCGAGCTGTGGCAGCGCATCAGGCAGTGACTTTTCGCATCGGATCAGACGAGGAGAGGCTTGTGAACACCATCAAGAAAATGAGCGTGACTGCGATGCGCGTGCCGATGCGAGAACCGCACCGCACAGCGGGCGGCGTGGTCGAAGAGTCGCCGCTGGTGGCCATTGACATCGAGATGGATGATGGTCTGGTCGGACACGGCCTGATCTTCACCTACACGGTGGCGGCGTTGCAGCCGACCGCTGCGCTGATTGCCAATTTCGAACCACTGATCGTCGGCAAGCCGCTGGCGCCGCAGGCGATTGAACGCGAGCTCGAATCAAAGTTCCGTCTGCTCGGACCGCAGGGGCTGGTAGGAATGGCGCTTGCAGGGATCGACATGGCGTTGTGGGATGCCATGGCGCGTGACCGGCAGTGTTCACTGACCCGTCTGCTTGGCTTTGCGCCGAAACGCATCCAGGCCTATGGAGCGGTCGGTTTCGATGGTGTGGCGGGCTCGGCGGCCACTGCGGCAAACTGGATGAAGCAGGGATTCAAGGGCGTGAAAGCAAAAATCGGTTATGCGAGTGTGGCAGAGGATGTCGCCGTCATCCGCGCGATTCGCGCCGAGATCGGCCCTGACAATGCCCTGATGCTCGACTACAACCAGTCGCTCACGCCCGTCGATGCGATCAATCGCATGCGCATCATCGATCAGGAAGGGATCACCTGGGTTGAGGAGCCGACACTGGCGCACGACTATGACGCTCACGCGCGCATCAGCGATGCGAGCACGACACCGATCCAGTGCGGCGAGAACTGGTGGGGCATCGGCGATATGCAAAAGGCGATCGACGCCCGGGCGTCTGACTTCATGATGCTCGATGTGATGAAGATCGGTGGGGTAACCGGCTGGATGCGCGGTGCAGCGCTTGGCGTGTCGCACCAGATCCGGCTGTCGAGTCACCTGTGGCCCGAGATCAGCGCGCAACTGCTGTCGGCCACGCCGACGGCACACTGGCTTGAATACGCCAACTGGTGGAACGAAGTGGTTGAAGAGCCGTTGCAGCTCGAACGCGGCGTGGCCGTGACCAGCGATGCAGCGGGCAGTGGCGTCAGCTGGCGCGCGGGCGTGCTCGACAAATATCGGGTGTGAGGGTGCCCACACCATGGTGAGGCTCGACCGCAGTCTGCATGCATTGCGCCGGACCATGCGCGACACCTTCGGTCTCAAGCGCCTGCGCCCGGGCCAGGAAACCATCATGCGTTCGGTGCTGGCACGGCGCGACACGCTGGCAATCATGCCAACCGGTGCCGGCAAGTCGCTTTGCTATCAATTGCCGGCACTTCATCTGAGTGGCATCACGCTGGTGGTCTCGCCGCTCATTTCACTGATGAAGGATCAGGCGGACAAACTCGCCGAAGCAGGCGTAGCCGCGACCGTGGTCAACAGTTCGCTGACGCGTCGGGAAGAGCGCGATGCCCTGGCCGCGATCGCGGCGCGCGACAGCGCCATCGTGTTTGTCACGCCCGAGCGCCTGCAGCAGCCGGCCTTCATCGAGCTGCTCAAGCCGGTCGGGCGCGCCGTGGTGGCCCTGGTGGTGATCGACGAGGCCCATTGCGTTTCTCAATGGGGGCACGATTTCAGGCCATCG
>CAZZVZ010000482.1:0-2679 GCA_964657655.1 Gammaproteobacteria bacterium
TCGCCTCTGCTCATCACATCATGAACCTCAAAGATTTCGACGCCAACGCAGTGCGCGTGGTCGACGACGCGATTACATCGCGGCGCTCAATCCGCGCCTTCTTGCCGACCGAAGTCCCGCATCAGGTGATGGTGGACATTCTGCAGGTCGCGAGTCGCGCGCCATCGGGGACCAACATTCAGCCCTGGCAGGTGCATGTGCTGACTGGCCAGTCCAAGGACAGCCTCGCGGCAAAACTGCTGGCAGCGCATAACGACGATGCGGCGAGGGGCGAGCATGTGGCTGAGTATCCGTACTATCCGCTGACCTGGGTCTCGCCGTACATCGAGCGTCGTCGCAAGGTCGGCTGGGATCTTTATGGACTGCTCAATCTGACCCGTGACGACAAGGCTGGCATACACGATCAGCACGGCCGCAACTATGCGTTCTTCGACGCGCCGGTGGGATTGATGTTCACCATCGATCGGATCCTCGAGCGCGGCTCATGGCTCGAGTACGGCATGTTCATGCAGAACATCATGATTGCCGCACGTGCCCGCGGACTCGACACCTGTCCGCAGGCCGCATTCACGCCGTTTCATCGCATTGTGTCGGAACATCTGGGACTGGCGCCAAGCGCGATGCTGGTGTGCGGCATGAGCCTGGGCTATGCCGATCAGACACGCATCGAGAATTCGCTCGAAACCGAGCGTGAACCGGTCCAATCATTTACCCGCTTTCATTGCTAGCGGGTGCCAGCGGGCCGGGGGTGCGTTGCAACCGGCTATCGCGTGCTTGCCTGAGCACTGATGACCATATGTGCCGGTCAGCCTGAGCGCTTTTGAGCCGTTACTTCAGGCAGCGGGGCGGGCTTGCGCCCCGATTCTGTCGTGTTTTTGATAAAACGTGCCATTTTTCGCAAATTTTCCGAGAATTTGCCTTAAGGGCCGTAGCTATCTTATTCATCTTGAAAGATTATTTCAATTTGATACACTACGCGCACTTCTCTGGGAGCTCAGCAATGCAAGGGTGCAAACGGTTCGCTCTAATGATGGGATTGGGCATTTCCATCGCAACTGCAGCAATTGGCGCAGCTAAAGGGGCCACCGCCGACCCTGCCACGCGGACCACGCACCTTCCGCCGGCATCGACTGGCCTCGTCAGCCAACCCAGCACAACCCGAAAACATGTGGTGTTGAGCCACGCTGTACTGCCAAGCGGAGCGCGCGTACGTGTCAGGCGTGTCTACGCCAGCGCTGAGCGCACCTCGTTTGCCCAGCAACAGGGACTGCGCGCCGATACCACCGGACCGCTGGCACTGCAGTCGAGCGTGGCGCTGGTGATGGATGAAAGCAATTCCAATATTCTGTTCGCCAAGAACACCGACGTGGCACTGCCAATCGCCTCGATCACCAAACTGATGACGTCGCTGGTGGTGCTCGATGCCAACCAGAACATGGACGAGATGCTCGAGGTCACCGACGACGAGATCGACACCGAAAAACACACGTCGTCGCGGCTTGCCATCGGTACCATTTTGTCGCGCCGCGACTTGATGCACATCGCACTGATGTCGTCTGAGAATCGCGCTGCCCACGCGCTGTGCCGCAACTATCCGGGCGGACTGCCCGCCTGTCTTGCCGCCATGAATGCCAAGGCCGCACAGCTCGGCATGACGCACACCTACTTCAACGACCCGACCGGATTGTCAAAGCAGAATGTCGCGAGCGCGGAGGATCTGGCCAAGCTGCTGCAGGCAGCGTCGCTCAATCCGACCATCCGCGAGTTCTCCACTGACTCGGGCTACACCGTCCCGGTCGGCCGCCATATGGTCGCGTATCACAACACCGATTCGCTGGTGTCGAACCCAGGCTGGGACATCGTGGTGCAAAAGACGGGCTACATCGTCGAGGCTGGCAAGTGTCTCGTGATGAAGGCCAAGTTTGAAGGCAAGGGCGTTCTTATCGTGCTGCTTGATTCAGTGGGCAAGTACACCCGTGTGGGCGATGCCAACCGCATCAAGAAGTGGGTTGAGTCACGCCCGCACGTGTTTGACGTTGCCACCCATAGCGATGCGCCGAGCGTTGCGGTCGATCCTCTGCACGTGACCAGCTGAGCATCGTCATCGCCATGTGAGCGCTCAGCACAGCATGGCAACCTCCAAGCGGCTCAGCATGTTGATTCAGCCGCTTTTTTCTTCTTCGCTGTAGCCAAGCGAGCGCGAGATACGCTGCGCCGTGCCGGTCAGTTCGGCAATCCACGCTTCTTGCATGCGGTCGGCCGGCGCAGACAGCGACAGCCCTGCAATCAGCTTGCCGCTATCGTCGCGGATTCCCGATGCAATGCAACGCACGCCAATCTCGAGTTCTTCGTTGTCGCGCGAGTAGCCGCGGCTGCGCACGCCGTTGAGTTCGCTGTCGAGCCGACCGACGTCGGTGATGCTGTTTGCGGTATGACCCAGAAGGCCGGTACGGGTCGCGTAGCTGCGGATGCTCTTAGGATCATCTGCTGCGAGAAACAGCTTGCCAACTGAAGTCAGGTGCAACGGCGCACGGCCACCAATGGCGCGCACCACCTGCATGCCGCTGAACTCGTTGAAAGCACGCTCGACGTACACAATTTCGTCACCCTGACGCACTGAAAGGTTGACGGTCTGGCCGGTGGCACGGTGCAGTTCGCGCATTGCCTCGAGCGACGCAT
>CAZZVZ010000483.1:0-2658 GCA_964657655.1 Gammaproteobacteria bacterium
CAATCTTTCGGATCTGGCTGCCATGGCGGCCAGTCCGCGTGCCTTCACCCTGGCGCTGGCGCTGCCCGAGGCTGACGAGACGTGGCTGGCTGAATTTGCGCGCGGCCTGTTCGAGTGCGCCGACCAGTTCGGCTGCGAACTGATCGGCGGCGATACCACCAGGGGGCCGCTGACCATCTCGATTACGGTGTTGGGCGACGTGCCCCCTGACGCCGCGCCGCGCCGTAGCGGCGCCATGATCGGGGACGACATCTGGGTCAGCGGTGAGCTCGGTGGGGCTGGCATGGCGTTGCGCGCACTCAAGGCATCCCCTGAAGCCTCGCTCGACGCTGGCTTGCGGCGCCGCCTCGAGTATCCGGTGCCGCGCCTCGCGCTTGCCAGGCGTCTGCGCGGACTCGTCAATGCAATGATCGACGTGTCTGACGGACTGCTGGGCGATGTTGGCCACGTCCTGACGGCATCAGGGTGCGGTGCAGTCATCAGCGAGGATCTGCTGCCACGACCCGCCGCACTGACGTCGCTGGCGCCTGACCTGCAGCGCCAACTGGTGCTTGCCGCTGGCGATGATTACGAGTTGTGCTTTACTGCGCCATCCGGAAATCGCCCGGAGATCGAGTTCGCCGCCGCTGCAGTCGAACAGCCAGTGACACGGATCGGTCACATCCGTGCCGAGCCCGGGCTTGTGATCAAGGACGCGGCCGGTGCTTCATTGCTGGCCGAACAACTCTCGAACGTGAGAGGATTCGATCACTTTGGCTGAACCGCAACCCATCCAACCGAACGTCGGCTTCCTGCTGCGCCGGCCCTCGCATTTCCTGGCGCTCGGCCTGGGCAGTGGCTTGAGCCGGGTGGCGCCCGGCACCTTCGGCACACTGGCCGGCTGGTTGCTGTTCTATCCCTTGAGCCTGGTGCTGGTCGACCCCTGGGCCTGGGGCGCGTTCCTGACGCTGGCGTTCCTGATCGGCGTGTGGGCGTGCGGCGCTGCAGGTCGCGATCTCGGTGTGGCTGATCACGGTGCCATCGTGTTCGACGAGATGGTGGCGATCTGGTGCGTGCTGGCGATGCTGCCGCATGAGTGGCGCTGGCAGCTCGGTGGTGTGCTGGTGTTTCGCTTCTTCGACATCATCAAGCCAGAGCCGATCCGTTATTTCGATCGCCACATCAAGGGAGGCTTTGGCGTGATGTGGGACGACCTGTTCGCTGCCTTCTACAGCCTGTTGCTGATCGCACTGCTGGTGCGTGTCGCCTCCCATGTCTGAGCCCGGCGCCTTGCCCGTCGAGCAACTGGTCGAGCGTTTGTCGGCGTTCCTGCTGTCACGCCATCTGATGATGTCTTGTGCAGAGTCGTGCACCGGCGGTCTGATCGCTGCGGCGCTGACTGAACAGGCGGGCTCGAGCGCCTGGTTCGAGCGGGGCTTCGTGACCTACTCCAATCAGGCCAAGATCGAATCACTGTGGGTGCCAGCGCCGTTGATCGAGCAGTACGGTGCGGTCAGCCAAGCGTGCGCCCGGGCCATGGCCGAGGGCGCGCGCACGGCAAGCAGCAGCGCTTGTGCCTTGAGCGTTACCGGCATCGCCGGCCCTTCTGGAGGCACACCGGAAAAGCCGGTCGGCACAGTCTGCTTCGGCTTTTCTTCGAGCATGCGGCCCGCGCTTGCGGTGACCCACCACTTTGAAGGTGACCGCAGTGCCGTGCGGCGCCAGTCTGTTCGTTACGCGCTCGCAGGTCTGCTCGCCTTTCTTGAAAATCGGAGCATCGATGTCTGAAGGTTCCAGGGCTTTTTCGGGATTTTCCAATGTCACGCTGCCGGTCAACCATGTCAGCATCCACGCGCGCGTATTTCGGCATGCGAATCCCGATGCTCCGGTGCTGTTGCTGCTGCACGGATTTCCGCAGACTCATTTCATCTGGCACCGGCTGGTCAGCACCCTGAAGAAGAACTACTCCGTGGTGTGTCCGGATCTGCGTGGTTACGGCGATTCCGACAAGCCGGCCAGCAATGCACCGCACGAAACCTACAGCAAACGTGTGATGGCGCTCGATATGGTCGAGCTGATGCGGGTGCTCGGCTTCGCGCGCTTTAGCGTGGTGGGGCACGATCGCGGCGGCCGGGTGGCGCATCGCCTGTGCCTTGATCATGCTGCACTGGTCGATAAGCTGTGCCTGCTCGATATTTCCCCGACGCTGACTATGTACCAGCGTACCGATATGGCTTTTGCGCGCGCCTACTTCCACTGGTTCTTCCTGATCCAGCCAGCACCCCTGCCTGAAACGCTGATTGCAGCCAACGCCAGCGCCGTGCTGAAGACTTTTCTGGGGGCCTGGACCTCCGCTGCGGCAGGCGCCCCAAGCGAAGTGTTTGCAAGCGAGGCCATGGCCGAATACGAGCGCTGCTGGAGCGGTGTCAAGGCGATCCACGCCAGCTGCGAGGACTATCGCGCCTCGGCTGGCATCGACCTCGACCACGACCGGCAGTCCGATCAGGAAGGCCGGAAACTCACCATGCCCTGCCTCGTCTTGTGGGGCGAAAACGGCGTGGTGGGACGCATGTTCAATCCGCTTGCCGACTGGCAGGAGAAGTCTTCTTCGACGGTCACGGGCGAGGCGCTCAAGGCCGGCCATTTTCTTGCAGAAGAAGTTCCCGGGCAGGTGCTCGA
>CAZZVZ010000484.1:0-2645 GCA_964657655.1 Gammaproteobacteria bacterium
CGGCACCGATCCGTGGACGCCGTCGCACATTGAAGCGCCGGTCGGCCTCAAGCCCTATGCGCAGTGGCCAGACCACGAAAACAAGGATGCATTCATCGAACGTTTGAACCAGCGCCTCGAGCAGCTGCCAGGATTCTCGGTGGGCATCAGCCAGCCCATCATCGACGGGGTCAATGATGCGGTAGGAGGGGCGCATAGCCCACTGGTGCTGCGCGTCTACGGACCGGATCTGAAAGAGGACCGCCGCATCGCGACAGAAATCGTGGCCTCGCTGAAGAGCGAGCGCGGCACGGCCTCGATCTCGATTTTTCAGGAGCCACCCATTCCGCAACTGGTGATCAAGGTTGATCGCGCGGCAGCGGCGCGCTACGGCATCAATGCGGCCGATATCGCTTCATTGATCCAGACCGCCGTGGGCGGCGCGCCGGTCTCGCAAGTGTATGTCGAGGACCGCATCTACAACGTCACGACGGCACTGCCACGCGCCGACAAGAGCGGGCCTGAAGCGATCGGCAATCTGCTGCTCAACAGTTCATCGGGCGCGCACATCCCGCTTTCGCAGGTGGCCGATATTCATCTTGCCTCGGGCGAGAGCACCATCGCCCACGAGATGAACGAGCGCGAGCTGACCATTCGCGTGGATAACCGTGATCGTGACCTGGCGTCCTACCTGTCCGAAGCTGAACAGCGTATCGCCAAGGATGTACGTTACGACAAGCACAAGGTCCATCTGGAATGGGCTGGACAATTCGAGAATCAGCGGCGTGCCCAGGCGCGGCTGATGTTCATCATGAGCCTGGTGCTGCTTGCCATGGCGGCTCTCCTGTTCATCAATTTCGGCAAGGTGCGCCAGGTGGTGCTGGTGCTGGGCGTGGTGCCGCTGGCCACGCTGGGCGGTCTGATCTCGCTGCATGTCACCGGTGAAACACTCAATGTCGCCACCGCCGTGGGCTTCATCGCCCTGTTTGGCGTGTCGGTCCAGAACGCCATCATCATGGTGGCCAACTTCAGACGCATTCTCGGCACCGGGGTCACGCTCGAGCAGTCGGTCGTGATCGGGGCGGTCGAGCGCTTGCGGCCGGTGCTGATGACGGCGACGGTGGCCTCGATCGGCATGCTGCCTGCAGCACTCGCAACTGGCGTGGGCACCGATGTGCAGCGCAATCTCGCGACCGTGGTGGTCGGCGGGCTGGTGGTCTCGACCTTCCTCACCCTCCTGCTGGTGCCGGCTTACTACTACTCGATGGAACGCCTTTTTGCCAGCAAGCGCTGGGGCAAGACGCTCAGGAGGAACCGTTGATGAAGCGACTGTGCGCACTCGCACTGCTGCTGCTTTCGGGCTGCGTGGTCGGCCCTGATTACCAGCGCCCGGCACTCAATCCACCGGACAGCTTTTTGCCCACTGACGCCCTGCCGCTCGAGTCCTTCCAGCAGCGCTACGTGCAAGGTGACGTGCCGGAAAAGTGGTGGGCGGCCTTCCACTCGCCAGAGATCAATGCCCTGGTCGGGGAGACTCTGGCCCACAACCCCAATCTGGATGCAGCGCGTGCGGCGCTCTTGGTCGCCAATGAAAACGTACGCGTGCAAGAGGCATCGTTTTTCCCGACCGTAGGCGCATCGTTTGCGCCCTCGCGCCAGCGCAGTGCCCAGGTTCTGGCCTCACCGCTGGCCAACAACGAAAACATCTTCAATCTCTATACTGCGCAGATTGCGGTCAGCTATACACCCGATGTATTCGGGCTGAACCGGCGCCAGGTCGAGTCGCTCAAGGCCGATGCCGAAAACCAGCGCTTCCAGCTCGAAGCCACTTATCTGAGCCTGACCAGCAACGCCGTCAACAGTGCCATCCAGGAAGCAGCGCTGCGCGCACAGCTCGATGCCACCACATCGATTGTGGCAGCCCAGCAGCGCACCCTCGATACCTTGCGGCGCGGCAGACAGCTTGGGCAGTTTGCCGATGCTGACGTCTTCCAGCAGGAGGCCGCGCTGGCGCAGGCCAAGGCGTCGCTACCGGCCCTCGAGAAGCAGCTGGCGCTGCTGCGTGATTCGATTGCAGCGCTTGCCGGCCGCTATCCCAGCGACCCTGGTTTCTCGGCTTTCGATCTGAACGCCATTGCATTGCCCGAGGAGCTGCCAGAAACGCTGCCCTCGAGCCTGGTCGAGCATCGACCCGATATCCTTGCTGCAGAAGAGGCGGTGCATGCGGCCAGTGCCGCAGTCGGCGTTGCCGAGGCGAGCCGCCTTCCCAGCATCACGCTGGGCGTCAACAACTGGGGCTCGACCTCCGAGAGCCTGCCACAGCTGTTCGCCTCGGGCACCGGCTTTTGGACCCTGGCGGCCAGCATCACGCAGCCCGTGTTCGATGGTGGCGCCTTGCAGCACCGCCAAACAGCTGCCGAGGCGGCCTATCAGGAGGCGGTCGCCCAGTATCGCGCCACAGTGCTCAATGCCTTTCAGAATGTGGCCGATGCATTGCAGGCGATCGCCATCGACAGCACGGCACTGAAGGCTGCGTCCGAGGCCGAGGCTGCAGCACGCCGCTCGCTTGTGATTGGCGAGCGCCAGCTGGCACTCGGGGACATCAGTCCGCTGGCGCTTTTGGTGTTGCAGCAAACCCTTCAAAATGCCGAGGTCAATCTAGTCAG
>CAZZVZ010000485.1:0-2626 GCA_964657655.1 Gammaproteobacteria bacterium
GCAAAAGCAGTTGGGTCTGGCGGGCCTGCGCTGCGAAATCCGCAATCGCTATCTGTCGGGTGCTGTGGGTGAACTGCCCTGCGATCAGGTGGCACCCGAATTGTGGGTGGTCAACGAGCGCGAGTTTGAGCAGGCCCGGGCACTCTTGAGCGAACTGCAGCAGCCAGCCGCCCTGCCGGCATGGTGGTGCAAGCAGTGCGGTGAGCCAAGCGAAGGGCAATTCGGTCAGTGCTGGAACTGTTCTGCAGTGCGTCCGGGTTTATAGCCTCCGCTAGCGCACGTAGAGCGCGCCAGGCAGCCAGATCGCGAACAGCAGCACCATCCAGAGGACCAGGCTGCGCCACACCAGGCCGACCGCACTATTCATGGCAGCAGGACCGGGCTCGACACCTGGCAGACCCTCGATGGCGGCGTCGTTGTCGAGTGCCGCAGCGCGTCGCAGGTGCTCGACGTCGCCAAGACGCACGCCCAGTGCGCCCGCGCCACTTGCCACCAGAATGCCACGCGTGGTGTCGGTAAAGCGCAGCGCATTCTCACGCAGCAGCCAGATGGCATCCTCGAAATTGCCAACGATGGCAAAGCCGATCGCCGTGAGGCGCACCGGCAGCCAGTCGATCACCGCGAAGGCACGGCGCGCGCAGCGGCCGAAAGCTTCTTCAGGCGCACGATTCCAGGACCGCGCCAGGAAGTCGGCGGCCCGATACAGCACGGCCCCGGAGGGACCTGGCAGCACCACGAACCAGAAGAAGACGCCGAATACATGACGATGCGAGGCCACCAGCGCCTCTTCAATTGCGATGCGCGCCACCTCTTCGACACTCATGTCCGCGGCGCTGAAGGAGGGCGTTTCCTGCTGCTTCCAGGCGGTCAACAGCAGCCTGGCCTCGGCCAGGTCATTGTTGGCAAGCGCAAGCTGGATGTCGGTGTAGTAGTGGCTGAACTGCCTGAAGCCAAGTGTCAGGTACAGCACGGCGACGTTCCAGATCAGTGCCACGATGACGCTGTGCGGCCTCAGAAAAAGGTAGATCGCACCGGTCAGCAGCGCCGGAGGGACAACCAGAATCAGCCAGGCCAGCACGCCCTGCTGCACTTCGCCGGCATTGAAGTTGCGCTCAAGCGACTCGGTGGCACTGCGAAAGGCCTGATAGCACCAGTTGTTCTGTCCGAGCGGACGGACCTGCTCGAGCAGCAGTGCGACGACCAGTGAAAGAAAGCCCATCGGGTAGTGGCGCTACGTGTCGCGATTTTGGGGAAGGAGATTGTAGCGCGGCACCGCCCGTGCCCCGAAACGGCGATCGCTATTGCCCGGCAGAAGCGAGAAAAGCGTACAGGTTGCGCAACATCGCGGCAGTCGCACCCCAGATGAAGTAACTGCCATAAGGCATGGTGTAGAACTGCCGCACCACCTCGCCGACGCTGGCGCGACGGGTCTCGTGGTGGCCTGGATCCATCAGGAAGGCGAGTGGCACCTCGAACACTTCGGCGACCTCGAAGGCGTCGGGTTTGAGCGTGAATCCGGTCTTGACCAGCGCCACCACCGGGACCACGCTAAAGCCGGTTCCCGTGACGTAGGTAGGGAGAGTGCCGAGCACTTCGATGTACGCGGAAGTGAGCCCGATTTCCTCTTCGGTCTCCCGCAATGCGGTGGCTTGCGCATCGACGTCTTCTGGCTCGACGCGCCCACCTGGAAAACTGATCTGGCCAGCGTGGTCATGCAGATGAGCGGTGCGCTCGGTGAGCAGTACGGACAGTCCCTGTTCGCGCTCGACCAGGCCGATCAGCACGGCCGCAGGCGTCGTTTCGCTGGCTTTGGCGCGCAGCGCCGGCTCGATCATGGTCTCGGGTGTGAAATCGCGTGCAGTCGCGAAGGCGCGTCTTAGCGCGGCTGCGTCGATCTCTTGAGGTCCAAGCGCCCGATCGCTTGATACCGCCACGATCGGCAAGGTCAAAGGGTCAAAGGAAAGGACGGCCACAAAACACCAAATTGAAGAATGCAGACCTCAAAAATCATCGGGGCGCCGAAGCGCCCCGTCGTTCCCGCAACGACCTTACTCGGCGTTGGCCTGTGGCTTGGCCTTGAGCTTTTCCTTGATCCGCGCAGACTTGCCGGAGCGCTCTCGCAGGTAATAAAGCTTGGCCCGACGCACGTCGCCGCGACGCTTGACGTCGATGCTGGCAATGGCAGGCGAATAGGTCTGGAACGTCCGCTCGACGCCTTCGCCGCTCGAAATCTTGCGCACGATGAAACTCGAGTTCAAACCACGATTACGCTTGGCGATGACCACGCCTTCGTACGCCTGCACGCGCTTGCGCGTACCTTCGACCACGTTGACGCTGACGATGACCGTATCGCCGGGTGCGAATTCCGGGACTTTCTTGCCCAGACGGGCGATTTCTTCGTTCTCTAGAACCTGGATGAGATCCATGTTGACTCCATTGACCATCGTGCGGCAGCTGGTTGATCTATTGGTGCTGCCCAGAGGATGGGATTGAAACAAACGGCCTAGGCCGCCTCCGACTGCAAAGTTTGCTGCAACTTCTTCAACACCGCTTCATCTGCTGCGTCGAGCCGATTGGCCCTGCGCGCAGCATCAATCAGGTCAGGCCGCTTCTTCAGCGTCGCGGC
>CAZZVZ010000486.1:0-2613 GCA_964657655.1 Gammaproteobacteria bacterium
GGCGCATGCGATCAAGCTCGCGCCCGACATGAAAAAAGACCAGATCATCCTGGTCAATCTGTCAGGGCGTGGTGACAAGGATCTGCACATCGTCGGGGAGCAGGCAGTGCCCGAGCATGTCCTCTTGGCGCGTCCTGGGGAAAGCGCATGAGTGGCCCGTTGGCAGGTCGCATCTCACAACGCTTCCAGGCGCTCGCCGCGGCCCAGCGGGCCGCGCTCATCCCGTATATCGCAGCCGGTGATCCGGACCCGGCCCTCACGGTCGATTTGATGCATGCGCTGGTGCGCGGCGGCGCCGATGTGATCGAGCTTGGCGTGCCGTTTTCCGATCCGATGGCAGACGGACCGGCGATCCAGCGCGCCTCCGAGCGCGCCATCGCCCACGGCGTGGGCCTCGCGCATTGCATCGAGATGGTTCGCGAATTTCGCTTGAATGATGCGGCAACGCCGGTGGTCCTGATGGGATACGCCAACCCGATCGAACGTATCGGCGCTCCTGCGTTCGTGCGCCAGGCAGCCGAGGCCGGCGTCGACGGCGTGCTGGTGGTCGACTATCCGCCCGAAGAAAGCAGTGCGTTCGCCGCGCTCTTGAAGCGCCAGGGCATGGATGCCATCTACCTGGTGGCACCCACCACCACGCCAGCGCGGCTCGAAATGATTGCAGCGCACGCCTCGGGCTATATCTACTACGTCGCACTCAAGGGGGTCACTGGCGCGGCCCACCTCGATCTGGACGACGTCGCCGCCCGGCTGCCAGCCATCAGGGCGCGTTTTTCGCTCCCGATCGGGGTCGGATTCGGCATCCGCGAGCCGGCCAGCGCCAGGGCCGTGGCGGCCCTGGCAGACGCGGTGGTGATCGGCAGTAGAATGGTCCAGGAGATAGAATCCTGCCCTGCCGAGCGGGTGACGCAGGCGCTCGAGGCGCTGACGCGCTCCTTTCGCGTGGCGCTCGACAGCTAGAACAGCAAATGGAGAACATATGAGCTGGATTGAAAAGTTGTTGCCACCGCGCATTCAGCGCACCGATCCGGCGCACCGCAAGTCGGTGCCCGAGGGTCTTTGGGTCAAGTGCCCGAGCTGCGAGGCAGTGCTTTACAACACAGATCTGGAAAAAAATCTCAACGTCTGCCCCAAATGCGACTTTCACATGCGCATTGGCGCGCGGGCCAGGCTCGACGCACTGCTCGATGCCGAGGGGCGCTTCGAGATCGGCCAGGAAGCGCTACCGCTCGATACCCTCAAGTTCAAGGACAGCAAAAAGTATTCGGATCGGCTGAAGGACGCCATGGAAGGCACTGGCGAGACTGATGCCATGGTGGTTCTGGGCGGCGCGATTCACACCGTGCCGGTGGTCGTGGCTTGTTTCGAATTCGACTTCATGGGCGGCTCGATGGGCTCGGTCGTGGGCGAGCGCTTCGTGCGCGGCGCCCAGACGGCTCTCGAACAGAAGGTGCCGTTCATCTGCATTACCGCGACCGGCGGGGCGCGCATGCAAGAGGGTCTGTTGTCCCTGCTGCAGATGGGCAAGACCACCAGCATGCTGACCAAGCTGTCAGCGGCGCGTCTGCCGTTCATCTCGATCCTGACCGACCCGACCATGGGCGGGGTGTCGGCCAGCTTCGCCTTCATGGGCGATGTCGTGCTTGCCGAGCCACGTGCCCTGATCGGCTTTGCCGGGCCGCGCGTGATCGAGCAGACGGTGCGCGAAACTTTGCCAGAAGGCTTCCAGCGCTCCGAGTTCCTGCTCACCAAGGGTGCCATCGACATGATCGTCGATCGCCGCCGCATGCGTGATGAGGTGGCGCGTCTCATGGCACTGCTGTTGTGCCAGCCCGCCGAGGCGGTCGCCTAGCGCTGCTGCCTGGTCATTTGCTCGGCCGCAGCAGCACCAGCATGGCGCCGCTGCCGCCGTCCTGAGCGCGCGCCTGGCAGAACGCCAGCACTTCGTCTTTTTGCGTCAGCCAGCGCCGCACGCGCCCCTTCAGTACCGGCTGGCGGTCGATCGAGCCCAGTCCCTTGCCGTGCACCACGCGCACGCATCGCAGCCCGCGCCTGACACTGTCGCGCAGGAACTCGCCCACCATGATGCGCGCCTCATCGCGGCGTGCGCCGTGCAGGTCGAGCTGATCCTGGATGACCCACGCGCCACGCCTGAGTTTGCGCACCACGTCGCTGCCGATACCGTCACGGCTCCAGCTCAAGGTGTCGTCGGTCTCGATCAGCGACTCGGCATCGAATTCGTCTGAAATCGATTCGGCCAGGGCGCTTGCCTCGTCGAGGATGCGCTGGCGCGCCAAGGGCAGCACCTGTGCCGGCTTCTTCTCGAAACGATTGGAGGCAGGAAGCGGCGTCACGTCCTTGGCGAATTCGCGGAATAACAGCCGGTCGCGCTCTTCGGCGTTGCGCTTTGCGTCGGCCAGGGCGCGCGCCTCGGCCGCCTGGCGCGCTTCATCCTCGAGGCGCTCCTTGAGCGCTTTGAGGCCAGACCAGAGCGAAGCATCGCCTGCCATGGCAGTACCCGCTCAGTCCTCGAGGCTCTCGAGATAGCGCTGGGCGTCGAGCGCCGCCATGCAGCCGGTGCCGGCCGACGTGATCGCCTGGCGATAGACGTGA
>CAZZVZ010000487.1:0-2608 GCA_964657655.1 Gammaproteobacteria bacterium
CTAGAGAATCGACTGCATGAGCTTGCCCATCTCGGCCGGATTCTTGGTGACCTTGATGCCGCAAGCCGCCATCACCTCGAGCTTCTCCTGGGCCGTGCCCTTGCCGCCCGAGATGATCGCACCTGCGTGGCCCATACGCTTACCCGGAGGTGCCGTCACGCCAGCGATGAAGCCGACAACCGGCTTTTTCATGTTGTCCTTGATCCAGTAGGCGGCTTCTTCCTCGTCCGAGCCGCCGATCTCACCGATCATCACGACTGCGTCGGTGTCGGGATCGTCATTGAACATCTTCATGATGTCGATGTGCTTGAGGCCATTGACCGGGTCGCCGCCGATACCGACTGCGCTCGATTGGCCAAGGCCCAATTCCGTGAGCTGTCCGACCGCTTCGTAGGTCAGGGTGCCCGAACGTGACACGACACCGATGCGGCCCTTCATATGAATGTGGCCAGGCATGATGCCGATCTTGAGCTCATCGGGCGTGATC
Source organism: Gammaproteobacteria bacterium (assembly GCA_964657655.1). Lineage (GTDB taxonomy): Bacteria > Pseudomonadota > Gammaproteobacteria > Burkholderiales > Burkholderiaceae_D > CAJCIC01. The sequence continues at coordinate 488 of CAZZVZ010000487.1, forward strand.
ACGCCCGGACAGTTCGGTCCGAGCAGCAGCGTTTTGCGCTTTTCGCGGCGCATGCGATCGCGCACTTCGATCATGTCGCGGACCGGAATGCCTTCGGTGATGCAGATCACCAGATCGAGGTCGGCTTCTACTGCCTCCCAGATCGCAGCAGCGGCCCCTGGAGGCGGCACGTAAATGACTGACGCCGACACGCCGGTCTTGGCTTTGGCTTCGGCGACATTGGCAAAAATCGGAATTCCCTCGAAATCCTCGCCCGCCTTCTTCGGATTGACCCCGGCCACGAAGCAGTTCGCGCCATTGGCGTACTGGCGACACATACGGGTATGGAACTGACCGGTCTTGCCGGTAATCCCCTGGGTCACGACCTTGGTGTTCTTATTGATGAGAATCGACATAGCTATCTTTCAAAAACGGTCGCAGGGACGCTTAGTGGACGGTTTCGCCGCGTGCTGCCGCAACGACTTTCTGGCCAGCTTCGGTCATGTTGTTGGCCTGGATGATCGGCAATCCCGATTCAGCCAGAATCTTCTTGCCCAGGTCCTCGTTGGTGCCCTTCATGCGCACCACGAGCGGCACCTTGAGTGACACGGCGCGAGAAGCGGTGACCACCCCTTCGGCGATGGTGTCGCACTTCATGATGCCGCCGAAAATATTGACCAGAATCGCCTTGAGATGCGGATTTTTCAGCATGATCTTGAACGCCTCGGTGACCTTTTCGGTGGTGGCCCCGCCGCCAACGTCCAGGAAGTTGGCGGGCTCTCCACCGAACAGCTTGATGGTATCCATGGTCGCCATGGCAAGCCCGGCGCCGTTGACCAGGCAGCCGATGTCGCCGTCGAGCGAAATGTAGGCGAGGTCGAACTTGGACGCTTCGATTTCAGCTGGATCTTCTTCGTCCAGATCACGCAACGCCACCACATCGGGATGGCGAAACAGTGCGTTCGAATCGAAGTTGAGCTTGGCATCCAACGCAATGATTTCGCCCTTGCCGGTGACCACGAGCGGATTGATTTCAGCCAGTGCTGCATCGGTATCCCAGAACGCCTTGTAGAGGCCCCGGAAAACATTGCGCGCCTGATCCAGCGAACCAGACGGGATGCCGATCTTGGTCGCCACGTCATCGATTTCAGCGTCCGCCAATCCCTTGACCGGGTCGACAAACACTTTGAAGATTTTCTCGGGCGTATGGGCTGCCACTTCCTCGATGTCCATGCCACCTTCGGAGGACGCCATCAGCGCTACACGCTGGGTAACGCGATCCACCACCATGCCGACATACAGCTCCTGCTTGATGTCGGCGCCGTCTTCGATCAGGAGACGTCGCACCTTCTGACCTTCGGGCGAAGTCTGATGCGTCACCAGCTGCATGCCCAGGATTTCGCTGGCGCGCTGGCGCACTTCGTCAATCGACTTGGCGACCTTGACGCCTCCACCCTTGCCGCGGCCGCCGGCGTGGATCTGAGCCTTGACCACCCAGACCGGACCGCCCAGCTGCTCTGCGGCCTTGACGGCTTCATCGACGCTAAAGGCGGGGATGCTGCGCGGTACCGGAATGCCAAATTTCTTGAGGATCTCTTTACCCTGGTATTCATGAATCTTCATGGGATTCCTTTGATTGAAAAGCAACCGGTTGAGAACTGGTGTCGCTGTCGCGCTGCTCGTCTTGCGGACGCTTGTCGACGTACCAGCGTGGATAGAACTGACGCACTGCATCGCCGTCGGTACGCAGTGCGTGGCAGTGATCAAGCTGAAAAGGCTTTTCTTCGTCTGAACGCAAATGGGCGCGTTCACCGGCAAAGGCCTGCACCGCAGCTGTCGGCACCACGGCAGCCAGTTCGCTCAGGTGGGTGCATCCGTCTATGCCGCCGAGTCGCTCGCGCACCCTGGCGCGAAAACTCTTGAGCAGATTCAATCCGATCAGTTTCTTGTAGGCAGGCGTAATCGCTTCGCACTGTCCTGGATATGGAACTGCCAGCGAATGTGCCACCACGTCGACCACGTCGAAATCCGTGTTGATTGTGATGCACAGGTGCATATTGTGAATTGGCTCGCCTGCTGCACGCACACCCGAGGCCAGCGCGATATCGCGCGTCTTGGTATCCGTGAGGCGCGCTTCGATAT
>CAZZVZ010000488.1:0-2604 GCA_964657655.1 Gammaproteobacteria bacterium
CCGGCGGCGGCGCCCGCGAGGATCATGACGAGCTTGTCGGGTGAGCACAGCATCAGCACCAGCGCCGCCGCGTTGATCACCTGGCCGCCGTTGAGCAGGAGGGCCGGGCGCCGGGTGCGCAGCGCGCCGGAGAGGGCGAACCCGCCGATCGCGCCGATGCTGTAGGCCAGCACCAGCACCGCGTCCACGCTGGCGGGCATCCCGAGGTTCTGGGTAACCCAGAACGCCACCGCAGGCACCAGCAGCACGTTCGCCGCGCTGCTGCACGCCCAGAACGCCAGCAGCGAACCCACCCGCGAACCGCGCACGAACGCCAGCGACTCGCGCAATTGGCACGCGACAAGGAGCGCGCCCGCCAGGAAGCGCAAAAGCTGGCCGAACAGCAAGAAGCCCAGCGCGCTGCCGAGGCGCAGGCGCGCAATGCCGAGGCAGGCAAAAGCGTGCCGCACGCAACGCCCGCCACACCGCCGCCGCTGGTCGCAAGCACGGCACCCGAGCATATCGACAGCGTCGCGCCGCGAGCAGAAGACGAAAGCAAGAACGTGCCATTGGGCGACTTCGAGGGCCACTTCGCGCGCATGAAGGGCAGTCTGAAACTGCCCGCCAAGGGCGAACTGCTGTCACGCTTTGGCGCCACGCGCTCAGGAGGTGGCCCCGCCTGGAAGGGCCTTTTCATTCAGACACCCAACGGTGCCGAAGTGCACGCCGTGGCACCTGGACGGGTGGTATTTGCAGAATGGTTGCGCGGCTTTGGCAACCTTCTCATCATCGACCACGGCGACCAGTATCTATCGGTCTATGGCAACAATGAAGCGCTCCTGAAACAGCCAGGTGATGTGGTGCAAACAGGCGACCTGGTGGCAACAGCCGGCAACAGCGGAGGCAACCCGGAAACCGGTCTATACTTTGAATTGAGGTATCAAGGCAAGCCTTTTGACCCAATTGGCTGGACCAGTGGGCACTAACGGCTTGCGATCGCTATTGGCAGACCGCATCTGTGATGCGGTTGTTCGGCTTTCAGGTGAGACATGCAGATTTCGATGAAGAGTATTGGCCTGATCGGCACCGGCGTTCTGGCGGGCGCTGCGCTCAGCCTTGGCCTGACCGCAGCAGCGCAGCACGTGGCCGATGAGCACGGTCCCCTTCCGGTCGACGAGATCCGCCAGTTTGTCGACGTGTTCGGCGAAATCAAGAGCAGTTACGTCGAGCCGGTCGATGACCGCAAGCTGATCACTGAAGCCATCACTGGCATGGTGTCCGGACTCGATCCACATTCGGCCTATCTCGATGAGCAGGCCTACGCTGAACTGCGCTCTGACATGTCGGGTGTGTTCGGTGGCCTTGGCATCCAGGTGCAGCCGTTCAACGGCTACCTGAAGGTGGTGATGCCGATGCCCGATACACCGGCCATGCGTGCCGGTATCAAGTCGAACGACGTGATCACCAAGATCGACGACACCGACATCAAGGGCATGAGTTCGGATGAGGCCATCAAGCGCTTGCGTGGCGCACCGAAGAGCAAGGTGACACTGACGCTGACGCGCGACGGCGAAGTCAAGCCGATCGTGATGACCCTGACGCGCGAAGAAATCAAGCTGACCAGCGTCGAGAGCAAGGTCGTCACGCCTGGCATCGCCTACGTGGCGGTGTCGCAGTTCCGTGAGCCGACGGTGGAAGAACTGGCCAAGCAGCTCGAAGGCCTGAGCGCCAAGAACGGACCGATCAAGGGCATCGTGCTGGATCTGCGCAACGACCCGGGCGGCCTGCTCGACAGCGCCGTGGGCGTGTCTGCGGCGTTCCTTCCCAAGGACAGCCTGATCGTCTCGAGCAAGGGCCAGCTGGCCGATGCACAGGCCAAGTATTACGCCACCAAGGATCGCTACCAGCATGGCGGCGACGACCTTCTGCGCGACCTGCCTCCTGCCTATCAGACCATTCCGATGGTGGTCCTGGTCAACGGCGCGTCGGCTTCTGCAGCCGAGATCGTGGCTGGCGCGCTGCAGGACTACAAGCGCGCCACCGTGATGGACAACCAGTCGTTCGGCAAGGGTTCGGTGCAGGTCATCTTGCCGCTGCCGCCGGATCGCAAGACCGGCGTCAAGCTCACCATCTCGCGCTACTACACGCCGCTTGGCCGCTCGATCCAGAACACCGGCATTACGCCTGACATTGCAGTCGACGACACCGCCGACGGCAACATCTTCCAGTTCCCGCGTGAATCCGATCTGCAGCGCCACCTCAGCAATCTCACCGTGCAGGCCAACGCTGCGGCAGCCAAAGCTGGCGCCGACACCGACGGTACGCTCGATCCGAATGCGCCGCCGCCGACCTTCAAGCGCCCGGCCAAGATGTTCACCTTTGGCGGAACAGACGACTTCCAGCTCGCGCAGGCGGTTCACTTCCTGAAAAATGAGCCGGTCGAGACAGCTGAGATGACCGCAGCCGCTCAGGCCGCCAAGGCGGCAGCCGCTCCTGCTGCCGTGGTTCCTGCATCGGGTGCACCTGCGGCTGCTGCTCCATCGGCCACGCCTGCGACGCCGGCAACCCCTGCTGCTGACGTTCCTGCAGTGGTGCCGCCGGCCGCGAAGTAGTCCTTGAGTACCC
>CAZZVZ010000489.1:0-2603 GCA_964657655.1 Gammaproteobacteria bacterium
CCTGGCGCTGGTCTGGATTGCCGACATTTTTGCCTACTTCTGCGGGCGCGCTTTCGGGCGCCACAAGCTGGCCCCTGCCATCAGTCCGGGCAAGACCATCGAGGGTGCGCTCGGCGGTGCGCTGGCAGTGGTCGTGCTGGCGCTCGCCTCGACCCATCTCCCTGCACTGGCTGACAGCCTGTTCGCGCTGCTGGTCGCACATCTGCCCCTGGCCGTGGTGGTGCTGGTGCTGATCTTCCTGGTGATGCTGAGCATCGCGGGCGACCTGTTCGAATCGCACCTGAAACGCCAGGCGGGCGTCAAGGACAGTGGCACGGTGTTGCCCGGCCATGGCGGTATTCTCGATCGCATCGACGCGCTGCTGCCGGTGCTGCCCATTGCGGTACTTTTCGGACGCTATCTTTGAGCCGACCTTCCATTTCCATTCTTGGTGCCACCGGTTCGATCGGCACCAGCACCCTTGATGTGCTGGCACGCCACCCGGAGCGCTATCGCGTCCATGCCCTGACCGGGCAGCGCCGCATCGAGCTGCTGGCCGAGCAGTGCCTGGTGCACAAGCCGGTGCGTGCCGTGGTGCCCGATGCCGAGGCAGCTGCCAAGCTGCGCCAGCTGCTGGGCGGCCTTTCGGTCGACATCAGCCATGGTGCTGCAGCGCTCGAGGAAGTGGCGAGCGAGGCGGACGTGGTGATGGCCGCCATCGTGGGGGCGGCAGGTCTTGCTGCGGCGCTGGCTGCGGCGCGTGCCGGGCGGCGCATCCTGCTCGCCAACAAGGAAGCGCTGGTGATGGCCGGCCAGCTCATGATGGATCTGGTGGCGCGCCACGACGCCGAGCTGCTGCCCATCGACAGTGAGCACAATGCGCTGTTCCAGTCACTGCCGCGCGGGCGCGATACCAGTGTTGCAGGCGACGGCATCGCGCGCCTGATCCTGACTGCCTCGGGCGGTCCGTTTCGCGAAATGAGTCTGGAACGCATGGCGCACGTCACGCCCGATGAGGCCTGTGCCCATCCCAACTGGGTGATGGGGCGCAAGATCTCGGTCGACTCGGCCACCCTCATGAACAAGGGTCTCGAGGTGATCGAGGCGCGCTGGCTGTTTTCGGTCGACCCAAACCGGATCGAAGTGGTGATCCACCCGCAAAGCGTGATTCACTCGATGGTGTCCTATGTCGACGGCTCAGTGCTTGCGCAAATGGGCAATCCGGACATGCGCACCCCGATTGCGCATGCGCTCGCGTATCCTGAGCGCATGGACGCTGGCGTGGCACCGCTCGATCTGGCGCGCATCGGGGAATTGCGCTTTGAAGCCCCCGATTTCGCACGTTTCCCCTGTCTGGCCCTGGCCCAGCAGGCGATGCGCGCGCCGGCCAGTGCGCCCGCCGTTTTGAATGCGGCCAATGAAATCGCAGTGCAGGCCTTCCTCGAACGGCGCATTGGCTTCTTGTCGATTGCCAAGGTGGTGGAAGATACTCTTGCCAGCATTCCCGGCGAGGAGCTCTCATCGCTTGATCATCTGATGGGGATCGATCAGGTGGCGCGCCAGGAGGCGGGCCGATTCGTGGAGCGTTACGCATGACCGCATTGATTGCCGTGCTGGCCTTTATCGCTGCCCTGGGGCCGCTCATCGTGTTCCACGAACTGGGGCACTACTGGGTGGCGCGCTGGTTCAATGTCAGGGTGCTGCGTTTTTCGGTCGGCTTTGGCAAGCCGCTGTTCAAGATTGTGCGCGGGCCGGACAAAACCGAGTGGACCATCGGCGCGATCCCGTTTGGCGGCTTTGTCGCCATGCTCGACGAACGCGAAATCGAGGGTGCCAGCAGCTACAGCGAAAGCGAGCTCAAGCGTGCCTTCAACCGCCAGTCGGTGTGGGCGCGCATTGCCATCGTGGTGGCAGGGCCGGTGGCCAATTTCATCGCCGCGATCCTGGTGTACACCATGGTCTACCTGTATGGCGTGGCCGAGCCACGTGCCATCGTGGCCGAGCCGGTGCCGCAAAGCATCGCAGCACGTGCCGGGGTGCGCGCCGGCGATGAAATCACGGCGGTCGACGGCCATTTTGTGGCATCTCTCGTGTCGGCCCGTTTTCGTCTTATCCAGGATGCGGTCGACGCCCAAAATGCGCTGCTGACGATGCACAGCGCCGGTGGCGGTGTACGCGACGTGACGCTCGACTTCTCGGGCATGACGCCAAGCGTGATCGAGGGCGACCTGATGGGCAGCACCGGCCTGTTGCTGCAATTGCCCCCGCCGGTGATCGAAAGCGTCACGCCAGGAAGCCCTGCAGCGCGCGGCGGACTGCAGCCGCAAGACCGCATCCTCGCAGTCGATGGCACCCCGGTGAGCGAGGTCGAACCGTTCGTGAAGCTGATCCGCAAGGCGGCCGGTCGTTCGCTGGTGCTGCACGTGGCGCGTGGCAACAGCCAGCTCGCCTTGAACGTCACGCCGGAGTCTCACCAGCAGGGCGACCAGCCGGCCGGGCTTGATACACGCGGGCCAGCGCGCCCTCGCCCACCAGTCGCACCAACTCCCAGCCGCACGCCTGATCCACCGGCGCGGCGGACTGCATGGCAGCGGCGGAATAGTGCGTGGCGGTCGTAGGCGTCA
>CAZZVZ010000490.1:0-2602 GCA_964657655.1 Gammaproteobacteria bacterium
GCCGAGGGCGTGACGCCGGGTTTCTTCCGGACCACGCTGTCAAGCGGAAACACTTCGCGGCTGTTCCAGAACAGATCGAAGGCACCAGACAGCTGGCGCACCGCCGGGCCCGCCACAAACAGATCCAGATCGACAAAATTGCTGGTCCCGGCGTGCATGAAATATTCGTTGGCGATGTTGCGCCCGCCCGCCATGGCGGCGGCGTTGTCGACAATGAAGAGCTTGTTGTGCATGCGACGATCGATTCTGGTCACGTCGAAACTGAGTCCCGCGCCGAGCAGGCGCGTCCAGCCGATATCGCGCCCGCCTGCAAACGGATTGAACAGGCGCACCTCGACGTTGGGGATGCTGGCGAAATCAGACAGCAGCGCATCCTCGCCGGTCTCGTAGAGATCGTCGAGCAGCAACCTGATGCGCACCCCGCGGCGCGCTGCGGCAGCCAGTTCCCTCAGCAACGTGCGTCCGGTGTCGTCGTTGGAAAAAATGTAGTACTGCACATCGATGGTCTGTACCGCACGCCGGGTCAGTTCAAGACGCGTTGCAAAGGCGTACGAGGCGACTGGCAACACCTTGAATCCCGAACGACCGTCGTCGCTGAGCTGGCGCTGCGTGATCTGGCCGAGCGGCGTATCGGCCCAGTGGTCGCTGGCCGCCACATAGGGCAGCACCGGATGGGGCGGCAATGCACAGCCGCCAACCAGCAGCAAGGAGGCGGCGAAGAACGCCGCGGCGCATGCGAAGAAGCTCCTTTGCACTTGCCTTGTGACAGCTCGCAGCAGACGGATCGAGCCCGGTTGACCTTGGAGTTGCATGGGCGACACTGTGCCACTGAGGCGCCGCCCGCGTCCAGCAGACTCGACTTGAGAGGCCGGCGGCCTTAATCTAGCTGGCAGGGTTGACCTGATGTCGACGTCTTTGGAGAGTGTGCATGGTTCGTCCCACCTGGGTGACGGTGATCGGGGTTCTCGGCATCATCTTTGGGTGCAGCGGAATATTGGGCGGCGGCCAGCAGATGGTGATGCCCAAGATGCTCGCAATGCAAAAGGACATGTTCGCCAATATGAGGTCGCAGGTCGAACAGGCCCGCAAGAAATCGCGTTGCGGCAACGCCAGTGCCAGCGGCACGTCGGCGCCTGCAATCAGCAGTGCCGGCAACAGCGACAGTAGTAGCGACAACGGCGCCACGAGCCAGGCGCCCGGCGCCCCGTGTCAGGCCGCCCCTTTCCCAGCCGACGCCTTTGCCAGCATGTTTCAGGACATGTGGAATTTCCCACCCTGGTTTGCCACATGGCTTCAGGTCAGCGGTGCGCTGCGCGTGCTGGTGGGTGGCTTTTACCTGTTTGCCGCCATCTGGTTCATTCAGATGAAGTCTTCGTCCATCTGGCTCTTCTCGGCCGCGCTTTGTCTTAGTATCCTGATCGGCGCGGCGCAATTTGTCGCGGCCGCATTGACGGGCGGCCTGATGGTCATGGCCATGGCGGGCGGCAGCAGTGTCGGCCTGGTGATCGATGGGGTGCTGTTGCTGGTGATCTGGCTGAGCGATCGGACGGTCTTCATGCCGGGCCCGAAATTGATCGAGCCGCCGCCGGCCGCGCTGTGAAGCGCCGCCGGTGAGTGGCGCGCCTGCTACAGGCTCTGGGCTTCTGCGCGGTCGAGGTTGCCGATCGTCTCGGGCGTAATGAACGCGCCGATCAGGAAGATGACGCTGATGCCCACCAGGAACATCGCCAGGGTCATGGGAATTTCCGCAGGGGTTTTCGCAAACAGCGACACGAAGGTCGGCATCATGCCGCCGATCGCAAATCCGATGTTCCAGGAAAGTCCTGTGCCGGTGGCGCGAATCGAGGTCGGAAAACGTTCGTTGAGGTAGATCAGCACGGGTGCATAGCTGGCACTGCCGAGCGCGCCGAGAATCACGGCATAGAGCCCGATCATGACAATGTCGCTGGTGTCTGCCATCAGCAAGAAGCAGGCAGGAAACAGGACGATGCGGATCACGCCCAGGATCAAGAAAGCGCGTCGGCGACCAATCCATGTACTGAGCTGTCCGGCGCTGACCGAGCCGATGATGACGGCAACGCTCGACAGGATCAGCAGCACGGCGGCCGTGCTGTTGGGCACCTTGTTGATGACCTTGAGAAAGGTCGGCAGGTAGCCCGAGGTCAGGTAGTAGCCGCTGCCGCCGCCGATGGTGAGCAAAAGGTTGACCATCAGGATGCCGCGGAAATCGCGCGAGAACAGGGTCTTGAGCGGCGAACGGATCACTGTCGCCTCGCCCTTGGCGCCCCGCGCTGCGGCGGCCAGACGCTTTTGCTCGGCCACGTGTTTCCAAAGTGGCGACTCCTCAAGCATATTGAAGATGAAGACACCCAGCACCGAGCTGAGAATGCCGGTGAAGAACATGCAGCGCCATCCCCACACGTCGAAGGCCGCACCTGGAAACACGGACGACATGATGAGGTAGGTGATCGAGGCAATCAATGCGCCGATGCCGGCGCCGCCGCCGCCGATCAGGCCCGATGCCAGGCCACGGTAGCGCGCCGGTACGGATTCGGTGCCGATGGTGTGGGTCGAGGCCACCACGCCGCCGACGAAGACACCC
>CAZZVZ010000491.1:0-1998 GCA_964657655.1 Gammaproteobacteria bacterium
GCGCCACCGACGTGAAGATATCCAGTGGGAGACGGTGCGAACCGGGTGCGGATCTGCTGGGCCATGGTATGAGGCGAGGACTGCCTAAAAGAGATGCGACGGTTGTTCAAGCCAGAAGACGTGCCTGGCGATTGGAATTATAGGGCGCTCTTGAGCGGTACTCTGAAACATGGGTACATTGCTGCATACTTCATGGTTTCGACCACAAACTCGGCGCGAGTCCGAGGGAGCTGCGGTGAAAGTCGGAAGAATGGGCGAATTCATTATCAGCGCACGCGCGGTCGTGCAAGGCACCCGCTTTACCGGTGTGTTTCGCATCACCCGTCCGCAGCAGGACTGGACGGTCACGCTGCCGTTTCAGGAGCAGGATGAAACCGATGACACCTACGAGACACGCGATGAGGCGATCGAAGCCGCCTATGCGATTGCCGAGGCGCTCGTCAGAGGTCGCGAGAAATCCCCGCGCGGCTAGGTTGTGTCAGGCGGCCCAGTCGAGGATGACCTTGCCGCTTTGACCTGACAGCATGGCGTTGAACGCCGGCTCGAACTGCTCAAGCGGAAAATGGTGCGTGATGATGGGTGTCAGATCGAGCCCGCTCTGCAGCATGGCAACCATCTTGTACCAGGTCTCGAACATTTCACGGCCGTAGATGCCCCGCAGCTCGAGGCCCTTGAAGATCACGTGGTTCCAGTCGATCACGGTGTTCGATGGCGGAATGCCAAGGAGCGCGACCTTGCCACCGTGGTTCATGTGCTCCAGCAGACTGGCAAACGCGCTCGGCACGCCCGACATTTCAAGACCGACGTCAAAACCTTCGGTCATGCCCAGATCGGTCATGACCTCCTTGAGTGAGGTGGTGGTGACATTGACAGCCCGGTTGGCACCCATCTTCAGTGCCAGCGCCAGACGGTAATCATTGACGTCGGTGATCACCACATTGCGTGCACCCACGTGACGGGCGATAGCCGCAGCCATGATGCCGATCGGGCCGGCGCCGGTGATCAGCACATCTTCACCGACCAGGTCGTAGGTCAGCGCCGTATGCGTGGCATTGCCAAACGGATCGAAGATTGCGGCCATGTCATCAGAGATGTCATCGGGAATCTTGAACGCGTTGAACGCCGGAATGACCAGGTAGTCGGCGAACGCGCCTGCTCGATTGACCCCCACGCCCACCGTGTTGCGGCACAAGTGACGGCGGCCCGCACGACAGTTGCGGCAAAAGCCGCAAGTGATATGTCCTTCACCGGAGACCCGGTCGCCGATCTCGAGCCCACGCACTTCCTGCCCCATCTCGACGATGGTGCCGACGTATTCGTGGCCCACGTGCATCGGCACGGGAATGGTCTTGGCGGCCCACTCGTCCCACTTCCAGATGTGGATATCAGTGCCACAGATGGCTGCCTTGCGAATCTTGATCAGCACATCATTGGGGCCGACCGAAGGTCGCGCCACTTCGGTCAGAGTCAGTCCTGGAGCGGCGTTGAGTTTTGCGAGAGCTTTCATGATCTTGGCTGGTTGGTTGCGATCGCGCCCAGCTGCTTGCCGACCCTGGCAAAAGCAGCGACTGCGCGGTCAATCTGTTCAGGAGTGTGAGCAGCGCTCATTTGAGTGCGGATGCGCGCCTTGCCTTTTGGCACCACCGGAAAACTGAAGCCGATCACGTACACCCCTTCGTTGAGCAGCTGCGAGGCCATGCGGGTCGCAAGCTCAGCGTCGCCCAGCATCACCGGGATGATGGGATGCTCGCCGGCCACCAGGTCAAAGCCGAGGCGCTGCATGGCGTCGCGAAAACGCCTGCCGTTTTCCATCACCCGAGCGCGCAGCTGGTCGCCCTCTGCACTGGTCAGCAGTTCCAGCACGGCCAGCGAAGCTGCAGCAATGCTTGGTGCGAGGGTATTCGAGAACAGGTATGGCCTGGCCCGCTGGCGCAGCAGTTCGATGATCGGCGCACGGCCGCTGATGGTGGTGGGGCCGCTGCTGGCCGCCGGGGGCAT
>CAZZVZ010000491.1:2008-2579 GCA_964657655.1 Gammaproteobacteria bacterium
GGCCGCTGATGTAGCCGCCAGACGCACCCCCGAGCGCCTTGCCGAGTGTGCCTGTGAGGACGTCAATGCGGCCTTCCACACCACAGAATTCGGGCGTGCCGCGGCCATGCGCGCCCATGAATCCCACTGCATGCGAGTCGTCGACCATCACGATGGCGTTGTAGCGGTCGGCCAGATCGCAGATGCCTTTAAGGTTGGCGATGATGCCATCCATCGAGAACACCCCGTCGGTTGCGATCATGATGAAGCGCGCGTTGCGCTCGCGCGCCTCCTTCAGACGCAGTTCCAGATCCGCCATATCGTTGTTGCGATAGCGCATGCGCATCGCCTTGCAAAGACGGACCCCGTCGATGATGCTGGCGTGATTCAGCTCATCGCTGATGATGCAGTCCTGGTCAGACAAGAGCGTCTCGAACAGTCCGCCATTGGCATCAAAGCAGCTCGAGAACAAGATGGTGTCCTCGCAACCCAAGAAGCTGCTGAGCGCCTTTTCGAGCTGCTTGTGCACATCCTGGGTGCCGCAGATGAAACGCACCGAAGCCATGCCAAAGCCATGCTCAGCGAGTCCCTG
>CAZZVZ010000492.1:0-2549 GCA_964657655.1 Gammaproteobacteria bacterium
GTCAACCAGTGCTGATACTTGGGACTCTTGCCATTGACGACGTCAAAAAATGCACTTTGCAGTTTCTCGGTCACGGGTCCGCGCGAACCGCTGCCGATCGGACGGTCGTCGAGTTCTCGCACCGGCGTGACTTCTGCTGCGGTGCCGGTGAAGAATGCCTCATCCGCCAAATACACGTCATCTCGCGTCATGAGCCGCGAGCGGAAGGGTATACCGAGATCTTCAGCCAGCTGGATCACCGTCTTGCGTGTGATCCCCATCAGGCCTGAGGTGACCTCGGGCTCGATCAGAACGCCGTCCTTGACGATGAACAGATTCTCGCCAGCGCCTTCGGCCACATAGCCGTTGACGTCGAGCAGTAAAGCCTCATCGTAGCCGTTCATGGTGGCTTCCTGATTGGCCATGATCGAGTTGATGTAATTGCCTGACGCCTTGGCGCGGCACATGGTGACGTTTACATGGTGCCGGCTAAACGAGGAGGTCTTGACGCGGATCCCGCGCGTCAGGCCTTCTTCGCCAAGATAGGCGCCCCATGGCCACGCCGCGATCGCGACATGAACGGTATTGCCGCGAGCAGCAACGCCCATCTTCTCGGAGCCATAAAACACCAGCGGTCGCAGGTAGCCGGAATCAAGTCCATTGGCCTTGATCACTTCGCGCTGCGCATCGCTGATCTGCTGTTCCGAATACGGCATGTCCATCATGAAGATGCGAGCAGAATCAAACAGGCGGCGGGTATGGTCTGCCAGCCGAAATACTGCGGCGCTGCCGTCTGGCTGGCGATAGGCTCTGACGCCTTCAAACACCGCCATGCCGTAGTGCAGGGAATGGGTCAGCACATGGGTGGTCGCCTCGCGCCACGGCACCAGCTTGCCATCCTTCCAGATGAAGCCATCACGATCTGCCATTGACATCTTGCTGCTCCTCGACAATCAGCTCTGCGTCGCTGCAGGCGGCGCATGAAATCCTGGGGAAGAAAAGATTATAGCCGAGGGGCCCTGATGCTCAGGACGCGGCGCCTTCGATCAAAGTGCCAAGATGACGCCGCAGTTTTTCGAGCGCTCCAGGCCAGTCGCCGGGGGCCGGCTGCCGGAACAGGCGCACGCTCGGATACCAGGGGCTGTCATCGCGTTCGAGCAGCCAGCGCCATTCCGGCGGCTCGGCAATCAGGATGCAGCACGGTTTTGCCATTGCACCTGCAAGGTGTGCCGGAGCAGAGTCGACAGAGATGACGACATCGCAGTGGGCGAACAATGCGGCACTGTCTTCGAAATCCGCCACGTCTGAAGTCACGTCGCGCACATTGTGCATTTCGCCCAGCACGGCTCGCTCGGCTTCGGTCAGGCCGAACTGGATGACAAGGAAATCGATCGGCAACGAAAACAGCTTGGTGAAGTCGTGCAGCGCAATCGAGCGCTTCGCATCGTCGGGGTGCTTGGGATTTCCCTTCCACGAGACCGCTGCACGCAGGCGCTTCTTGTCGCCAAGCCGATCTTGCCAGGCGGCGATCTTGTCCGGCGAAGCGCCTAGCATTCTGCCGATTCCAGGGATAGTGGTGAGACGGGTCGCAAATGCCAGCGGAAGCGACATCAGGGCGCAGTGCTCGTCGAAACGGGGCAGCTGCTGACCGTCTGGAATGAGTTGGTCGACGCCCTCAAGATCGCGAAACAGGGGTCGCAGCGCCGCAGGCACGCCGAGCAGCACGCGCGCTCCGCGCGCCTTGACCATCCGGCAATAACGGCTGAACTGGATGGTGTCGCCGTAGCCCTGTTCGGCGTAGAGCAAAATGGTCTTATTGTCCAGTGAGCGCTCGCCGTCCCACTGGGCCTGGTGAAGCCGGCCAGAAAGCGGATGCCCGTCGACCACGCCGGTTGCAAAGCGTGCTTCATGAAAGGCCCAGCCGGTCACAAAATCACCGCACAAAAGAGCGTTCAGGGCGAGCGAGTGGCGCGCCTGCTGATCCTCGGGCTGCTGTTCGACGATTGTCCTGAAGTCAGTCAGCGCTGCATCGAAGCGGCCGAGCTGATGGAGCGTCAGCGCACGATTGCGTCGTAGACGAATCTGATGCGGATAGGTCTCGACCAGCTGATCGCAAATCATCAAAGCCTCTTCATGACGACCGGACGCATTCAGACACTGTGCCAGCATGGTGAGTGCAGGTTCAAAGCTGGCATCGATCTGAAGTGCTTTGCGGCAATGTTCGATCGCATCGTCGAGGCGGCCGAGCATGCTGAGCGCTGCGGCCACATTGCATAGCGAAGCCAGATGATTTGGATCGACCGCGAGGATCGAGCGAAACTGGCGCAGTGCATCTTCTGGCTGATTGAGGTCATTCAAAACCAGGCCAAGCCCGGTCGCAGCAGAAAAGCTGTCTGGAGCCTTGAGATGCGCGCGCTTGAAGACCTCCAGGGCCTCTTGAATTCGCCCTGCATCTTTTAGTTGGTAGCCGGATTCAACGAGGTCCACGATCTCGTTTGCGATCGGCGCGGCCGCTTGCGGAGCTGGCCCTGCGGGCTGTCTGTCAGATGCCGTCGTGCGCAGCTTTTTCA
>CAZZVZ010000493.1:0-2539 GCA_964657655.1 Gammaproteobacteria bacterium
AAATGAAGGAAAAGAAGGCACGTGTCGAAGACGCACTGCACGCAACCCGCGCTGCAGTCGAAGAAGGCATCGTGGCTGGCGGCGGCGTGGCATTCCTGCGCGCTCGTCAGGCGATCAAGGACCTCAAGGGCGACAACCCTGATCAGGACGCCGGTATCAAGATCGTGCTGCGCGCGATCGAAGAGCCACTGCGTCAGATCGTGGCCAACGCTGGTGACGAGCCTTCAGTCGTGATCAACAAGGTGCTCGAAGGAACCGGCAACTACGGCTACAACGCCGCAAACGGCACCTACGGCGACCTGGTCGAACTCGGCGTGCTCGATCCAGCCAAGGTGACCCGCTCGGCGCTGCAAAATGCCGCATCGGTCGCAGGCCTCATCCTCACCACCGACGCAATGGTCGCTGAACTGGCTGAAGACAAGCCACAAGGCGGCGGCATGCCCGGCGGTATGGGTGGCATGGGCGGTATGGGAATGGACATGTAATTTGCTCTGCCCAAGAGCTGATGAGGGCCCCTTCGGGGGCCCTTTTTTTTGTCCTGCGAGCGCGGCCGTCACCAAGCGCGCTTTGATTGGCTACACTTTGACGCTCAATGCGCCAGCAAGCAAATTCTCGACTCGCCCCCCGAATCTGGCGCCACCTCGTGCCGTGCTTCTGTCTGATGCTGACCGTCGCGCATGGCGCCGCATTGGCGCAGAACATGGACGACATGCACATGCCGATGTCTGGCGTGCAGGCAACGCCGGCCCCAGGCGCGCCCCCAGCCAGCCAGGACCAGATGTCAGGCATGCAGATGTCAGAGCCCATGACCGCAATGCCCGCCATGTACGGCGCGTACGGCATGAGTTGCGAAGCCTCGGGTACCTCGTGGCAGCCTGACAGCACACCAGAGTCAGCGCTCGAGTTTCACTGGTCCGACTGGATGCTGATGGTGCATGGATACATCGATGCGGTGGCCGACCAGCAAGGCGGTGCGCGCGGGCGCGGCATGCTCTTTTCAGAGAGCATGCTGATGGTGATGGCAGAACGCCCGCTGGGAGCCGGCACGCTTGGCGTGCACACCATGTTCTCGCTCGATCCGCTGATGGGACCAACCGGTTATCCGCTGCTGTTTGCAAGCGGCGAGACCGCCAATGGATCGACACCGCTGGTTGACCGGCAGCATCCGCACGATCTCTTCATGGAGCTTGCGGCCAGCTACAGCGTGCCGATTGGGACGGCAGGCAGTGTGTTCGGGTATGCCGGACTACCGGGTGAACCGGCCCTTGGGCCACCTGCCTTCATGCATCGATTCTCGGGCGCCGACATCCCCGAAGCACCGATTACACATCACTGGCTCGATTCGACCCACATCACCGAAGGCGTGCTGACAGCAGGCCTGGTGCTTGGCCCGGCCAAGCTCGAAGCCTCCTCGTTCAACGGACGCGAACCGGACCAGTTTCGCTACAACATCGAGACGCGCTCGTTTGACTCGCACTCGGCGCGCCTGTCGTTCAATCCAGGCCCTGAATGGTCGTTACAGATCAGTCAGGGCTTTCTCAAGAGTCCAGAACAGCTGCAGCCCGACATCAGCGTTGAGCGCCGCACTGCTTCAGCAATCTATCAAACCAGGCTGTTTGGCAACCAGTGGGGCACCACCCTGGCATGGGGCGAGGACCGCCGTTCGAGCGGTGTCTATACACCGGCACTGCTGCTCGAATCGACCATCAAGCTCGAGCACTACACCGTATTCGCACGGCTTGAGCATCTGCGCGACGATGAACTGTTCATGGCTGGATCGCCGCTGGCCGATCAGCCGTTCAAGGTCAGCAAGCTGTCGCTGGGCGGCATCGACGATGTCTATCAGTCCCACCATCTCGTGTTCGGCATCGGTGCGCTGGTCAGCCGCTATCAGCACGATGCAGCGCTTGACGGCATCTATGGCAATCCAACATCCGAGATGGTTTTTGTGCGCGCCAAGATCGTGCCCTGAGCTGCACGCCAACGGCTGGTGCAGCTACCAGACCTTGAAGATCAGCTGCACCACCAGTGCGCCGTGCAGCTTGTTCTTGTAATTGGGCAAAATGGTGACATTCGCGCCGATGCGCTGGTAGCTGGCACTGGCCATGGGGAGCAGCGCGGGAAACCAGGCGCCATTCCTGAAATAGGGATAGCCGTTGAAGCCTCCGGCAACCGCACCAAGCTTGACCGGTCCGATCGAATAGGGCTCCCACAACACACCCGCGTCGTAAGAGCGTTGCCGGTCGCTGTTGATGAAGGTGCCGCCCAGCAGCGACAAGTCATGCGGAAAGTCGATCTGCGCGCCGAAGCCCCAGTTATCGCCGCGAAAATTCTCGCCGCTCTGAAAGTGATACGACAGATCACCGGCGTTGAGCCATAGCGCCTGCGGCGTGTAGTTGCTTGAATCGGACCAGGAGAAGTCGCTGCCGTCCGCATGGCAGGTCAGCGGCGCGAAGAGACAGGCGGCAAGGCCCGCCGCAGTCGCGACATGAAGGAGACTGGCCCGAAAGCGCGCCAGCAGAAGGTGCGCGACGGCGTG